>CAYXFC010000034.1:0-8626 GCA_964464155.1 uncultured Pseudomonadales bacterium | reverse complement strand
AACCATAAATTAAATTGTTAGCACAAGAAGGTGGAGTTATTATGGGTGTGGGTGTGGGTGTGGGTGTGGGTGTGGGTGTGGGTGTAGGAGTAGGAGTTACCGGTGCTCCTGTTGGAGGCAATTGACAAATACACTTTTCTCCTAATGAATCACAACCAACGGGTTGATATGGTGTTATGCAGAAATTAATTTCTGGATAGCCCATCCAACATGCACAAATATTATTAAATGTAATAGGAACACTACATTCTGAGGAACTATTAGCATTTTTATCTTTAACAATGGCTCTTATTGTTGTAGATGTAGTATTACCTATTGTATTAAACTTTGTAATATGATTATTGTCGCTTGTAAAATAGTCTGATGATACAGGACCTTCAGGAAAAGGAGGTACGGCAATTAATCCTGGAACTCCATCAAAGAATGGAATGTCATAACTCCACTTATATGTATATGGAGGTCCATCTCCACCAAAGGCAGTAATATTAAAAGTAAAATCCTGAGTATAAATATCTCCTATTGCTGGAGAACCAGATAGAGAACACGTAGGAGCAGTTGATGCAACTGTAAAACTCGCACTACATTCAGTTCCAAAGTAAGAGCCAGCGTAAGAGTTGAGTGCTGATGGAACAGGATCTTCCCAGGCCATTTGGAGTTTGAGGGTATAGTTACCAGGAGTAGTGGGAATGTTAATATTAGGAGTCCAAATATAGGTGCTTCCTGGTGTAACTGAAGTCCCACTCCAAACAGCTCGACGGTAGTTTTTATGCTCTGAACCTATGGGGACAGTAAAACAATTATCTCCAGTAGTTCTATTGCAGGATTTATCAATTAAGCGGTATCCAGGAACTGATAAAGCAGCAACAGTATCTCCTTCAATTGGCCAGGGGACATTACCACTGTTAGTAGTTGTGATGGTAACAGCTTTGCTTGTACCAGCAGTTTGGGTACCACTTAACCCTGTGATGGTACAGGAGGCATTATCGTTGATAGTACATACAGCAGTAGCTTCATTGGCATATTTAATATAACGGCTGCATTCACCAGAATTACCACAAGATTTGATGTTATAGCGATAAGAGACTCCTGGGGTAGCTGCAGTGTCATTTCTAGTTATGGTATTGGCAGGAATACCAGTAATATAGTCATAACTCCAACTGTAAGGAGTGGTATTAACAGTTCTAGAGACTGTATACCCTTTCTCATCAGCAGAATCTGTCCAACTTAGTTTGATAGTACTTTGAGTCCGGCTTTGGATAGAGTCACAGCTAGCAGTTAGGCTGGTAGCTGGATGAGGTAGGATATCAATATCTTTGGAACATTGTTGACCAAACCAAGCTACTCCATCTTGGACTGATCTCCAATAGAGTTTGTAGGTGTTACCGACATAAGTAGAACCACTGGGGGTTGTCATAGTCAGAGCTGGCCAGGAAGCAGTCTGGCCTGGAGCAATGGGACTTACTAGATCTCTTCTAGCCGTAGGTGCAGAAGTAAAACAAAACATTTGGGGTTGATCAGCAATCCAACCTACTGGACTACTGGCATCAGCATGACCTGGAGTCCAACCGTTGTATATATCACAAGAGGCATTACCTAGTTTGTAACCTGTAGCTGCTGTCCAGGTGGAAGTACCAGTATTAGTAATACTCAGACCACCGGTTAGATTATCCCCTGCTACTACTTGGGCAGGTATTCCAGAAGAAGTGCAGGTAGAATTATTTAATACACAGACTCCACCTGAGTAAAAATATGGAGCAGTACAAGTGTATTCACATTTAGTTGCATCAGTACAGGCAGAAACTAAAGTTTTGGTAGTAGTATTGTTAGAAAGACCGCTGTCATCACCAGAGCAGATAGTACTGTTGGCAGGAGTAGTCCCTTGACAGGTGGGAAGGATACAACTTCCGCTTGAGTAGATATATGGAGCAGTACAGGTATACTCACACTTGGTTCCATCAGTACAGGCAGAGACTAAGGTTCTGGTAACATTACTGGAAAGACCGCTATTATCTCCGCTACAAAGACTGCTGTTAGCTACAGGAGGGTCGGTACCTTGGCAAGAGTAAGAAGGAGTACGTCCACAATATGGTTCATTGCAACAACAACCTGTAGTACTCTTAGTTTCAGAACAACCTGAAACAGAAGATTCATAACAAGTTCCACCTCCATTGCTCCCCACACATTCTTCATGACAATTACCAGTTCCGCCACCGCTACAATAACCAGTCCAGTCATAAGTTGAACCAGTAGAATCTTTACAACTTGCGGTACGAGTGCTGTGATTACAATCCCATCCGCAAGATATCCCCCAAACCGGATCAGTTTTGATCCATAAAATGGTTAAGGTTAAAATTATGATGGCAGTAAAATAATAATAAAAGTGTTTCATTTGTTTAGGGCGTTTGATCTAGAATCACAAATTCAGATAATTCAATTTCGTAGTTTTGTTCCAAGTCTTGAGCAAAGGTTATTAAAACCGGAGTTCCTATTTTGATATATGAAAATTTATCACCTACAGCTGTATCATATTGCAAAGCCACTCTTTGACCACTTACATCATATCCATACAAAGCCGTAGCTTTGAGAGTTTTATCTGTTAGCAAAACTGTTTTAGTCTCGCCTTCATCGGTATTAACTTGATATTCTTTGGAATTAAGTATAATACTGCTAACTTTAACTTGTTGTTGCAGATATTTTTTGCCATTTATTTGTAATGTTCTATGAATGGGTTTTTGGGCAATATCAGGAGCGATTTCAGTACTAAAATTTTTAACTCCTGGTAAACCTAATTCTGACATGGCTACTTCTGGAGTCGATGAGGGTAGACCTGCAATTTTTTTTTCAACTTGAGATTTATTATCCAAACTAGAAACTACTACTATATACAGTGAAGCAATCATCACCAAACAAACTGTCAAAATTGTAATTGGTTTGGGAATTGGGCGCATAATTCTATGCTATAGAATCTATACCCAAATGTAAATATTAAAATATTGTTAATAGGAATAAAATCAGTACAAGAATAACTCTAAAATATAGTGTAATAAAGTTAAATAAGGTTTAAGCTCTTTGCCCTATTTGCCTTACTGGAGGCAAACCATCCAGATAAGCATCTCCCACTCTGGACATGCCCAAAGTACTTTCAATCGATCTACAACCTTTTTTATCAATTCCGAATAAAATAGTAGTGATTACCATATCTTCTTCTGCTTGTCCTGGTGCTCCCATTACAAAAGTCATAACATCATATTTAGTACTTCCGTTTTTAGCACTTTGAGGATCATAGATACGATAAAATTCTTGTCCCCGAGGAAGAGATAATACCAAAAATCCGTTATAAGCTAGGGCTTCCCCCAACCATGGTTGATCCCCGTTGCGATGCCACCGCTTGGCAACATAGTAACCATTAGTAGGAACTTCTTTATGTTTGGGATAAAAATCTGGCATAACTGGTCCATCCATAGCTGTCCCCGGATCTTCCATAGCCCATGCCCTTGCCACCCCAATGACTGGATTCATTAAATTGACAGCAACTGCTCCAGCCATAACTAGATTGTGCCATTTTGGTCTATCTTTGGACATATGAAAGTGGAAGTTGTAAACCGATACAACTTAAACGTTTTAATATTAGTAAATTGTAAAAAGGCAGGAATGTACATTTGTGTCATTTCGAGCCAGAAAGCAAAGCGCGTCTGGACGAGAAATCTAGCGTCAGCGGAATATTAAAAAACACACAATACTGCGTATCTAGATATCTCATTTCATTCGATATGACTATCGAAAATCATTTCGAGCGAAGTCGAGAAATCTTGTTTTTATATCTAAGATCTCTCGACTCGTTACACTCGCTCGAGATGACTAACACAATGCATTATATCTTATTAATTATTGCTGACTATTGTTAAACTTCTCTACTGGCGGGGCTGGGATTTGGGCGTGCAATTGCACACTTTTGTCCCAGCACCCGCCAGTATGTAAGGAGAAGTCGTCCGAGACTCATCAGCGCCGATATGGCAGCGCCGGCACGATGAGCTCCGATTTCGAAGCGTTCCAGGCAAAGGGGGTGCCATCCTGCGCGAATCCGTAGATCGCGTGATACTGGCGTAGCCCCTGCCAGGTCTGATACCTGAAGGTAACACTGAACGACTCGGTGTTACCGCTAACGCTGACCGCATACACTCCGTTGCCTGCCGCTACGACCAGCCGACCGTTCATGTAAACGCTGCCGTTCACAATGGTGTAGCCGCTGGCTTGCGCCTGCGGGCCACAGAATTGGGCGCTGGCTTGCGCCGGGACAAACGACGCTGCCAAAAAGAACAGCAGCGTTCCGATGAGCAAAAAGTTCTTGCTCGCCTTCATGAGAACACCTCCTTGTGAATTATCGCGCAAAGCGCGACGGCAACGGGTATTCCACCGTGAATTCGTGAACGCTTCCACCCCATGGGCGACGACCATAGTCCTTTTCCCAGAGTTGGTCGCCACGCCACTGTTGTAATACAACCTCCTCTGAGATTCCACCTCCCAGGTGGTAAACTACCTTCCACCCAGGAAAGCGCGGGTCGGATTGGTTTCCGTCCCAAGCGTTGAAAATGCTGGGATATTCATTTGCCAAGTTCCGGTACGATGCACTGTAGACGAGGTAGGCTCTGCAGCCCCCTTCGTCAGTCAGGTACACAAACTCGGTGTTACCCGAGAGAAACCCCGGAGCGCATTCTGCGCCCGAAGTCGCCAACGAAGCCGGAGCGGCGTGAACCGCGACGGCCGGGACCAGCAGTAGCATCACTAGCACTGCGTTAACTATGAACTTGTCTTTCACTTTTCTTTTTCTCCTTTGTTTTTTTGACTTCCGGTTAAGGCTAGATACTTTAATATAAATATCCACTCTCAACCGGAAATCGCAGGGGAAAAATGAAATTTGTTTAACTTCTCCTTACTGTTAAAGAGCCAGCCTGTACTTTTTAACAAATTAAAAAGACAGGCAATTTATTGATAGGACTTTATCCTATAACTATTATGTATTGTAGATTACTGACCCTTAATGTCAAGATATTGTTATCTATTTTTTAGATATAATATGTGTACACATGATATATGTAATTAATATGGGATATATTATCTATTTATTAGAAAATGAATTGCAATCGCTAGAAGATTAGGTTTGATATTTATTTAATGGACAGCTTTATAATGAAAGTTTAGCTTCCCCATCAGAGTTTCCCAGTATTGCATAAAGGCTTGGGGTATGCTGGGATCCATATTATTCTGGGTTAGCATCAAATCACCAAAAAATCTCGGATAAGGAGTAGTAAATTCTGTGTGATCTTTCATATATAACAATTGAAATCCTTCAGCAGCCACCTCTTTATCTATACTTACATCATCAGGAACTAACAAGTGGTCAATCAGGTCCGGATTTTCATATGGGTTACAAAGTAAATTTTTACCTTTTTGTCGATACAAATCCAATGCCTTAGTTCTTAATCCAATAACTTCATTTAGTTCTTCCGGTGTTAGCGACGTCCTTATCAAAATATTATCTGGGCTTAGATCTAATAGATGCCCAATTTCTTCTAGTAAAACACTTCTATCTTTAACATCAGGAGAAAAATTGGGATTTGTCATTCTCCAATTTTGTAAACTTAGTTCCAAAAAAGCCATAGAACCTCGGCTATCAGGATGTTGGGAAACTTCAGCTATACTTGGAGGCTGGTAAATATATGCCAAACCATATACCTCTCTTCCTTGATAAGAAAGTTCTGGCTTTAATGATATATTTTTGATAAATTGGCTCAAAAAAGGGTAACTTTGGTTAATTTCGTCAACTGATTCTGTTATGTCCTGATATTCTTCTTGATAATCTACTTCATCTTCAGGATTGATTTTTATGGGAATAGCTGGTGTTTTATCAATTTCTGTTGTTTTAGTTTCATCAGATAATAAATTATCTCCTACTCTATTTCCAGCCTCAACTGCTTGTACTGGACCTAGTAGCATTGAAGAGATAATTATAACTTTTATCCCTCTTTTAATTGGTTGAATAAGTTCCTTAGAAAATCTTGATACTTGTTCTGGCACTTTATACATAATAAACCTAAATTATGAAATACCAACAGATAGAAATTACATAGTTCCATGTCATCTTCGACTCGACACCTAGTGATCGAGATCGGAGATCTATACAAACAATTACTGCTATAGATTCCTTATTTTAACCCCCCTACTACCCTTACTTTATTTAGTAATTTATCATCTGATAATACTTTGCCACAACCTCTAACTACACAGGTCAGCGGATCATCGGCCACCCACACTGGCATATTGGTGGCTTCGCTCAAAGCTTTATCCAGTCCAGGTAGCAGTGCTCCACCACCGGCTAGAATAATGCCATTTTTAATAATATCAGCAACTAGCTCTGGTGGAGTTTCTTCCAAAGTATCTGAGGTTGCAGTAATAATCTGGTTAATAACTGGTGCAAGAGCTTCTCTAACTTCTTCGCTGTTAATTTTAATAGATGAGGGTAAGCCTTTTTCCATAAGCCGACCTCGAATAACATGCTGTTTTTCTTTGGCCATAACCGTAGCTGATCCAATAGCTATTTTGGTTTCTTCCGCAGTTAACAGACCGATAATCAATCCATATTTAAGTCGAATATAGTTAATGATCGCTTCATCAAATTCGTCCCCTGCAATCCGTAGACATCTTTCGACCACAATACCACCTAGAGAAATAATCGAAATTTCAGTCGTGCCTCCACCAATATCAATAATCAACTGTCCTTGGGGATCGGTAACTGCAATCCCAGCTCCAATAGCCGCTGCCATTGGTTCTTCTATCAAATAGGCCTGTCTAGCTCCAGCTGACAGTGCTGCTGCTTGAACTGCTCTTCTTTCTACTTCGGTAACTCCAGAAGGAATTCCAATAACTACTCGCGGTCTAGGAATTTTGGGAATGACCGAGGGTAGTTCGTGAATTTTGCGAATATAATGACGAATCATACTCAGAGTAGCATCAAAGTCGGAAATCACTCCGTCTCGCAGTGGCCTGACTGCTTCAATTGTGTCTGGAGTTTTGCCTAACATTTTTTTGGCCTCACTGCCTATAGCAATTACTTTTCCGATATTATTACCTGCAGGATTAGTTTTTTTCTGTCTAGCAACCACAGAGGGTTCTCGGATCATAATCCCCTTACCTTTGATATAAACCAAAGTATTGGAGGTGCCCAAATCGATACCAAGATCGTAAGTTAAAAGATCCCAAAAATTATACATTCTCCTATTTTACCATTTGGGATCATAAAGTTGAGGAGGTATACTTAGAAAGGATTTGTATAATACTAGCTGTCCCTGTTAATATTTTATAATTAAAGTTTAATACTGGATGATTCTATTTATTTTATTAGTCATTTCGAAACGTTAGTGAGAAATCTAGTGAACGAAGTGAATGTAATAACGCTTTGCTAGATTTAACAAATTACTTGAAATGACAAATAAATAACAAGCATTATTGCAGTCATTTCGAACGTAGTGAGAAAACTAGACACGAAGTGTCGTGTGTTTGTTAACATTGCGCTGACGCTAGTTTTCTCGACTCGGCTTTCGCCGCGCTCGAAATGACAATTGAAACAATAAAACGTTTGTAAATTATTATGAAGCATAAAAAAACTTTACCCGAAGTTAGTTCACCCACTTCAAAGCCGATTATTTCTAGATTTATTCATTTTTCTTATCTGTTTCTTTTTTTTGTCACTCCACTGCTAATAAGTATCAAAAGTACCGAACTGTTTGAGTTTCCCAAAATGCTTTTTGTTTATGTAATGACTGGTATTATCACCAGTCTTTGGCTTGCTGATATATCTACCAGTGGTAAATTTGTCTGGAAAAAATCTTGGCTAGATATTGTACTCGGTTCTGTTTTGATAACCCAGTTAATTTCTTCGCTAGTTACACTTGATCGATATACTAGTTTTTTGGGGTATTACTCCCGTTTTCATGGCGGTTTTTACTCTACTCTTTGCTATCTCTTACTGGCTTTAATTTTCAAAAATTATGCCACCAAACAATGGGTACAAGATACTATTATAAGTAGTCTTGCTAGTGCCAGTTTGGTGAGTTTGTACGGCATTGCTGAACATTTTGGAGTTGACGCTCAATTTTGGGTTCAAGATGTCCAAAACCGAGTATTTTCAACCCTTGGTCAACCTAATTGGCTCGCAGCTTGGCTAGGGGCTTTATTACCTTTTACTTATCTTTGGTTCTTACATCCACCCAAAAGTTTTTGGCCTACAGTTGTTACTCTAAATATTATTACTATCAGTATCAGTTACGAACTAGTTTATATATTGACCAAAAATCCACTGCCTATTTCTGGTAACAGTTTTGCTCTTTTAATCCTTTTTTATAGTATTCTAAATGGATTGATAATGCTCAAAGCCAGAGCTTTGCATGAAAAATTAGCTTTTTTAACTAAGTTTAATTTTCTATTTTTAGCTATTTTAATGCAACTAGCTATTCTATTTACCAAATCTAGATCAGGTATTTTAGCTTTGATTATCAGTACGGTTTTATTTTTTATCTATGAATTATTTAAGAGTAAAAAAATTAGAAAAATTCTTCCTTTATTTCTAACT
>CAYXFC010000033.1:0-8786 GCA_964464155.1 uncultured Pseudomonadales bacterium | reverse complement strand
AGTGGTATTCAACGGGCAGTTACTCTATGAACGAGATAAGAGCCGAGCTTAAAAAAGTGTTTAATGTTGATTTTTCAAAGGGCTATATTGACGCAATTCTTAAAAATCCCTTTTACTGCGGGACTATGATTTATAACGAGCAAGAATATCCTCACTACTACGATAGAGTGATTGCCCAAGAACTTTTTGATAAAGTTCAAGAGATTAAAGCTGGACACCATAAAAAACACTTCAAATACGCTGGCTTACCTTTCTTATACCGAGGTTTAATCAGATGTGCCAATTGTGGTTGTCTGATAACCCCTGAAAGGAAAATTAAAAAAAGCGGTAAAACTTATCACTACTACCACTGCACCCAATACAACGGCAAACACGGAGCTGAATGGCTGACAGAAGACGACCTAACCAAGCAATTCTCGGCCGTCTTTAACAAGCTACAAATGCCACAAGAAGCAGTAAACGACATTGTTGAAGCACTGAAAACCAACCATAAGCATAAATCAGAGTTTTATAACGACCTGCTAAGACGCTACCAAACCGACTATCAGAAATACGAAACAGGCATTGAGAAAGCATATGACGATTATCTGCTCGGTAGTATTACTAAGGATAAGTATGAGAAAAAACGAAAAGAGTATCGGGCTGAGCAAAAGAAAATCAACGGCAAGACTGCCAAATTGCACTTTGCAGACGAGGAATACTATCTGACCTCAGAATACCTGCTAAAACTGGCTTCTAACGCTAGCAAACTGTTTGAAAGTTCTGAAGTCCACGAAAAACGGCTACTTTTGAAGATGACACTTCAGAACTTGGAGCTGAAGGGCAAAATAGCCCGATACGACTGGATAAATCCCTTTGACAAGATAGCTTTTTACGCCTCTCGTCAACTCTGGCTCCCCGACCTGGACTCGAACCAGGAACCCTTCGCTTAACAGGCGAATGCTCTGCCATTGAGCTATCGGGGAATATTAAAGAACCTTACGATTTTACCTCATTTTAATTTGAAATTCCAGATACCATGTAAATGTCTGTGTTATTTGTAATCTTCAAATTATTTTCTACATGATATATTAGAATTATGAATGAAATGTTGGGATATCAACCCGAAGCTAGTGTAACTACAGACAATAAAGTTGAAGATGAAAATAAACCTAAGTCATTTTTCTCAAATATAGCAGAAAGACTAAAAAAAATTACTAAAAGAACATACCTACCGACACTTGATACTAAATTAACAAATGGAAAAAGAGTTTCCAGAAGATCTTTTCTTTTAGGATCAGCCGCAGCCGTTGGATCGGCTACTTTGGGCTATGCACTAAAACATCCATCAACAGCAGAAAAGATTATAAGATCTATAGCTTCCGGCGAAGCTCTTGGTGATATTCAAGAAATCGCTAGTTCTCGTTTACGCTTAGGAAACAGCGAGATTACGTTATCAGAAACTGACTCTAACTACACTCTTGAACCGTGGATGAAAGAAGTCGCAGATACTGCAAATATACGTGAAGTTCAAAAGGGTGATGAAAAGTATCCTCTATTAATTTTTGATGTAACAAATACTGTTTCAGTTCTACCCGCAATTAAAAAAGTTGAGCAAAAATCAGACTCAAGCCTAGAAAAGATCACTTATGATTTGACACCTGCTATTGATGAAAGTGCTGGATTAACACTCCCCGGACCTCAATACGCACTTCCACAAATCCCAGGCAAAATTGCCCATTATGCACAATATTTGTTATACGCACGAAATCACCAAGAAAACGAATCTGGATCACTACTTGAGCTAAGCAGAAAAAGAGGTGGAGTCGTTTTATCTGACAAAGGATTTCAAGTAGTATCTGATGAAGAACTGGTAACTTATGCTGATTTAATTAAAAATCCTTCGGTTAATGGCCAAGTTAAAGCTGTAGCTGAATATGCTTTTTATATTGATTCAGCAAATCTTGAAAGTACTTTGCAAGCTATCACGACTGATAATACTTCTTTTTTAAAAGACCCTGCATATACAACAGAGTATGCTTCAACCATAGTTACAATTTATTTACCCGGTGGAGAGTTTAAAACATTTCTTTTATCTAATTATGAACCAGATAAAACACGTGATTATTCTGATCCATCTTCAGAATTGATTTCATTTAATATTTTGCAATTATCATCTTTGGCAGATCAGTTATGCCAGCAAATGCATGGCAGTAGATATGTTTTGGTTATACCAGATCCTTCGCCTGAAGCTTCAAATTGTTATTCATCACAATCTATAACCAAAGAAGAAATAGATAGACAGGGACTTGCATATGACCCAGAATCTAAGGATACAGAAGATGCTAGTTATTACAGAGTTATTGGTTCGTTAGCCCCATATGCTAGGCCTAATCGTTGTTTTCCATGGGTTTTCCAAACACACAAAAATTAATCTGTTTTTTCTGCCCTTTTTTTGTTTCCAATCCAAATCCCACTCAATATTGCCCCCCAACCTCCAAGATACAATCCAAAAGGAATTAATTTCTCCAGAAATATACCAGTTAATTTGGTAAAACGAGCGCCAGATGCACCTTGTTGTAGTACAGTTTGCAGAGTCTGTTGCTCTAGAGGTTCTACAATATGTTTAACATATTGAAATTCTAGAAGTAAAAGTAAAAAACCGATAAAAAATAACAGATTGAGTCGGCGTGGTTTGATAAACTGCAAAACCAAAGTGATCACACAACCGATAAAATAGGCAATCGCTTCACTGTTATGCAGCCAAGTAAAATAAATTAAATCAAACAAACCTCGTTGCAATTGTGGAGAAAGCATATGTGTATTGTAGCGATAAATGATAAATTATTCCAAAAAGTCCTGTAGTTTTTTGCGCCTGGACGGATGTTTGAGTTTGCGCAGAGCTTTAGCTTCAATTTGACGAATCCGCTCTCTAGTCACTCCAAATTCAGCTCCCACCTCTTCCAAAGTCATTGGCCGTTTACCGTCTAAGCCAAAACGCATTTTGAGTACCTTGGCTTCTCTGTCTGATAAAGCTGCCAGAACCTCCATTAAGTTTTCACGCAGCAATCGTTTGGAAGTTAATTCATAAGGTGATTCAGTGGTTTCATCGGCAATAAAATCACCCAAATATGAATCTTCATCATCGCCAATCGGAGTTTCCAAAGAAGTTGTCTTTTGGGAAATCTTCATAATTTCTCGTACCTTCTCTGGTTCAATCTCCATATCTTTGGAAACTTCTTCAGGAGTTGGTTCTCTACCTAGCTCTTGCATTAAACGTCTCTGAGTTCGAACTAGCTTATTAATCGTTTCCACCATGTGTACTGGAATACGAATCGTTCTAGCTTGATCAGCAATAGCTCTAGTGATAGCTTGTCTTATCCACCAAGTAGCGTAAGTGGAAAACTTATAACCCCGCTTCCAGTCATATTTTTCAACTGCTCTAATTAATCCTTTATTACCCTCTTGAATAAGATCCAAGAAACTCATTCCTCTGCCAATATATTTTTTGGCAATAGAAACAACTAATCTTAAATTGGCAGTGGTTAAGTCCTGTTTGGATATTTTGTCTGGATCATCAGGGATAAGAGTATAGGTCAAACCTTGTTGCGGTAGAGTTTGACGCCAGATAGTCACTTCCTCCACTGCAATGTCATATTCGTAGTTTTCTTTTATTAGCTTAGTTATTTCCTCATCTGTTGGCTGCTCACCAACCTGTTTTACTTGCGCGTTGTTAAGTACCACTATTTTGCGTTTGACCTCATAAGCTTCTGTTTTACGAGCTAGATCAATTTCTTGTTCACGAGTTAATAGCGGAATGCGGCCAATTTCACGCAGATACATCCGCACTGGATCAGCAATCTTTTTGTTTTCCAAAGAAACTAACAATTCCAATTCTTTTTGCAAATCAGAGGCTTCTTCCACTTCTTCTGCTGCTTCTTCTTCGGCCACTGATTCAAAAATGTCTACACCCAGTTTATAAAACTGATCATATAGTTTATCAATTGCTTCAACGTGGTCTTCAGCATGAGGAAAAATCATCAATATATCATCTTGACTGATAAAGCCTTGTTTTTTTGCTTTTTCGATTACGTTTTTAATATCAGACTGTTGTTTGGGAGTAAGGGTATTTGATTTGATAGCCATGAAAATTATTGAAAGTTTAGAATTTAGGACTGAAAACCAAGCAAAAACTATTTTTGCTCTATTCTAAGTTCTATATTCTAAGTTCTTTTATTATAACTACGAAAACGCAGCAAAACTTCGTTGATTTGCTGCTCGACAGTTGACCGCTGCTCGGAATTGTTTGAGGTAAGATCGCGGCGCAACTTGTTTAGTCTATCACGAAGCTCTAATTTTGCAATACTGGCTTGAATATTTGTCATAGTTTTCAATAATTTTGTTTGTGAAATCACATCACCATCACGCAAAAAACAATCATCAAACTTAGGTTGGAGTTGTGACGGTAATTTATCGGCAAATTTGACAATATCTTTGGGAATTTTAGTGATTAACTGATCCAAAATGCTGGTTACCGCAGATTTGGGGAAATCGTTTAACTGATCTACTAAAGATAATTTAGTATCACTTTTTAATAAATTAAATATTGTTTCCCAATTGTGAATCACAATTATCAGCAACTCGTCTAGCAATCTATCACTCAGACTTAGGTTTTTATTGTCTGTTTTGACATCAATATTAAGATTGGGATTAATCATTGATTTGCGAATCATTCTTTCCATTTCATTTTCAACTACAGTTTTAGCGGTTTTAAGGGTTTCGGCCAGTTTTTTAAGATAATGATCTTGCTCAATTTTATTTTCAATTTTGGCAAAAATAGGCAATAGTTCAGCGCTAATTTTTTTCTGACCTTCTACCGTAGTCTGATCGTATTGACGCAAAGCTACATCTAAGAAAAAATCATAAATATTAACAGCTTGTTTAACCGCATCGCGCCAAAGTTTGGGATCAGTCCGTACCAATTCATCTGGATCTTTGCCTTTAGGAATTTCAACTACTTTGATTGTCAATTCTTGAACTTGTAATACAGTGATGGCTCGTTTGGCAGCTGCTACTCCTGCACTATCAGCATCTAAAGATAAAATTACTGTATCGCTATAACGTTTAATTAAAGTAGCTTGTTCATTAGTCAAAGCTGAACCCTTGACCGCTACCACATTGCTCACACTAGCTCTAACTGAGGAAAGAACATCAAATTCTCCTTCAACTACTACCACACTGTTTTCATCCCGAATCCGATCTTTGAGATAATAAAGCGGAAATAGCAGCTGGCTTTTGTGATAGAGGCTAGTTTCTGGAGTATTGATATATTTACCACTTTTGCCATCATCTAAGTTAGGTAAAATTCTACCAGAAAACCCTACAATGTTTCCCCGATGATCAGTTAAGGGGAACATAATCCGGCCTCTAAATCGATCATACCAACCATTTGTGCTTTTAATAGTCAGACCAACTGCTTCTACTTCTTCTGGCTTGAAATGCTTTTTTTTAGTCAAATATTCATAAGCAGTATGCCAACCATCTGGTGCATAACCTAATTGAAACTCATTAATCTGACTGGAAGGGACACCTCTTTGTGTTAAATACTCTAAGGCTTTTTTACCTATTTTGTGTTGAGTTAGTAAAAGATGAAAAAGTTTAGCAGCAGCTACATTTAGTTCTAGCAGTCTTTGTTTTTGATTATATTCATCACTGGGCTGGAAACTTTCCAGTTCTACTCCAGCAATTTTAGCTAAATCTTTTAAAGCTTCAAAAAAAGTTACACCCTCACGTTCTTGATAAAAAGTGAAAATATCACCGGATTTGCCGCAACCAAAACACTTAAACATTTGACGCTCTGAAGAAACATGAAACGAAGGAGTTTTTTCGTGGTGAAATGGGCAAAGTCCAGAAAAATTACGTCCAGCTCTTTTGAGTGGGATTTGACTACCAATATAATCAACTATATCTATTTTGGATTTTACCTCATCTTTGCCTGCCATGGGCTTATTATAGCTTACCAGCAAAAAAATGAGCTATGAGACAAAAACTATAAAACATAAATTTGCAACTTCTCTTTATAGAAGTTTAATTTCTGAAGGTTCTACCCAACGACCGATCAAATCTTCTTGGTTGGCTCCAGGAAAAGTTGTTCCCAAGCTAACATAGCTGCCATCAGGATTTTCATAATCACACCAGATATCAAGATCTCCTTTTTTGTGATTGCCGCCCTTAGTCCATTCAGCTTGGCAAATTTCACCATAACTAAAGGTATATTTTTTACCTTCAACTTCGATCGTGGGTGCAAATGAGTTTTGCGAATCTAGCTTAAATATTTTGACAAAAATGAATTTGCCAGAATCAGGATCCTCGGCAAATTTATAATCAGTGTTGCCTTTCTGATCAAGCAAAGAATATTTGTGATAAAACTGACCACATCTCAACATCTTCCATTTAATGATTTCGGTGATAGTAAAAATTTCTCCGCCAATTTTAACCCTACTACTAACTTGAGCTTTTTTAACAAAATTTTTAGTTGAGATCATATATTTGTTGTTATTAATATATTACAGATTGAGATTTATTTAATAATTCCATACTGTTCAAATATCAAGGTGTTTTTCATGTCTAAGTCGCCACAACATTCCCTTAAAATTCGTACGTGATCTGAAGTTATTTTTTCACCATATCTATTTTTTAACAAATGTAGCTTGTAAACAAGGTCTAATTTCTGCAACGCCTCTCCATCTTTCACCGGATTAATTCTCCGATGAAATGCAACTTGTATTTGTAACAGCCCCTCTACAGATCTTATAAAATTAGCCCTGCTAATATTGGAAAGTGAGCCTAAATTATTTCTATCCGGAATAAAATGCTCAAATTTATCAATTACTTCACCCAAGTTTTGACCATTATTCACAAGAAAATCAGCCACTTGCGGCAAACCTAATAGAGTTAGTCCTGCATTTTGTAAATATTCATTATCCATCTCTGTCAATCTATCTGCTGCAAATAGCAAAACCATTGGTTGTAACAATTCCCCTAGTTTTGATGCTAAACGGTCAAATCCTATCCAACGCATCATAGTTTTGTGTGGTTTACCGCCCTCATCAACCGCTTGAGTTCTATAAATATAATCCATCACTCGAGCATCTAAATCACGTCCAAACTCAAGGTCATAAAATTGAAAGTTTTCTTTATTTGTCATGTTTGTTGACAGTTTTTATTATCTTTGTTATAATCATTATTACTGATTACATAAATTTGCAATATTATAACAATAATTCTCATTTTGTCAATATGTCTGACATTATAAATAATCAATTCCAGGTTTTTACAACTTTGGGAATTAATCCCAAAGCCATGACCGTTTACCGCTCTTGTTTGGAGCTTGGTCAGATTTCTGTGCAAAATATTGCCCGTCATGCCCACCTTCCTCGCTCCAGTACTTACCTGCTTTTGGAAGAACTTAAAAACAAGGGTTTAGTGTCAGAGATCAAGATTGGTAAAAAAATTTATATCAATCCTGTCAATCCCGATAAACTTAAAACATTGACTAAAAATTGCAAACAAGAGCTAGATCAAATTGAAAGTTTGCTACCTTATTTTCAGGCAATTTATCAGGATCAGACTGGCAAACCCAACGTACGTTTTTTTCAAGGTTTTGAAGGCATTAAAACAATCTTAGAAGAAACTTTGCAAGCTCACGAAATTTTCGTTCTCTGCAGTGGTTATAAAAATAAAATTGAAACAAAACTTGACCAATATCTTGAAAAATATATGCAAGACTTAGTTGATAAAAAAATTAAAACTAAAGAACTAATTGGTGGGAGTATTGATTCTCAAAAATATCTGGATGATTATAATTCGACTCAAAACCAAATCAGAATTATTCCCAGTAGTTCTAATCTGGATCATATTGATAAATTAATCTTTGCTAACAAAGTAGCCATTATTTCTTACGAACACCTCAATGGGGTTGTTATTGATAACAAAGCTATTGCTGAATATGAACGATATTTATTTTCTCTATTGTGGACATACAATAACCCCTCACAAAATTGATATGAGGGGTATTTTATGGGATTGAAATAGATTTAATTTTTATTTAAGTAGGGTCACGAGTGCGTCTATATTTTTTTAAGAAAGCAGAAAAATAAATCATAGTTTTTACTTTAACCTTCCAGCTTGGTGATCCATTTGCGCTTAAAAATTTCCACATATTTTTTATTCCTGTCCATTAATGTGGAACGCAAAGCACATTGGGTATTAGTTGGGCTTTGATGGATGCAAACGGTTTGTTAAAGTAATCTTAGTATAACCAAGGTTAAGTGAGATACTGGTGAGGGTAAAATGAATAAATATTCATGAAGAAATCTTATAGTAGAAACTTTCTTTTTCGGCTATTATTTTTTTGATTTGAATAAGAGGCTCATGCCGCCATTTACGTAATAACAAACGCAATTTATCTTTGGGACGATTTTGTAAATATTTTTGATATTGAATAGCAATGTCTTCTAATACTTGATTTTGCTCTTTTTGACCTTGCTTAAAACCTATGCAAAAAACTGTATGGGGATTATCAGCAATACCTTGCCAACCAATTAGCCTAGGTGATAAAAAGCTGAATAATTTATCTAAAGATTCGGGAGTAAACCGCCAATAATCATATGGATGATCGTGAATTGGGTGAGCAAATACTGTACTAATTGCCAAAAATCCTCCGAGTTTGAGTACTCGCTGCAATTCCTTGACAGCTTGCTGGATATCCCAAACATGTTCTAATGTTTCTAAGCTTAGTAAAGTAT
>CAYXFC010000032.1:0-8843 GCA_964464155.1 uncultured Pseudomonadales bacterium | reverse complement strand
ACCTACAATGGAAATTTCAACTTCTATAAATCCTGTAACCTTAAGTGTGTTTAGCACTTTTTGGATCGTTTCTTTAATTTGTTTACGCTTAATTGGATATCTTGAACTAGATACAATCAATATATTTAACATTTTTAGAAGTTAATCTTATTACTATTGAAGTTTTGTTTTAACAACTTCTGATACAGTTTTTCCATCTGCTTTTCCAGCTGTCAAAGTCATTGTTTTCTGCATTAGCTGCCCAAAGTTTGCATTATCTCCTAATTGTGATTTAGCTTGGTCCACCAATTTAGCAATTTCTTCAACACTCATCTGCGTCGGTAAATAAGTTTTGATTAATTCTTTTTCAAAAGTCTCTTTATCGGCTAAATCCTTGCGATTGCCCTTGATATAAAATCCGATTGCTTCTTCTCTTTTTTTGAGTTCTGTTCTAAGAATTTTAACTACGTCTTCATCGGATAATTCTTTACGAGTATCTATCTCTACCTGTTTTAAGACAGACTCGATACTTCTTAAAGCATCAGCCTGAGTAGTTAGTTTTGCCTTATAAGCAGTTAAAAAATCCTCACGAATTTTGGCACGTAACATATTTATTAGTAGGGACAGGTTTGAAACCTGTCCCTACATTTATTTAATATTTAAATCCGATTTCGTCTGGCTGCCTGTTGGCGGCGTTTTTTACGTTTACGAATTTCATCCCTTTTTTCTTTCAAAACTAGGGATGGTTTTTTATAAAATTCTTTTTCTTTAAGTTTGGTAAGAATATCCTCTTGTTGAACTTTTTTCTTAAATTTCTTAATAATCTGGTCATTAGTATCTTGTGGACCAGCTACGACTACTGTAGCCATAGTAACAAAGCACCTCCCCTCACAAATAAATATTAATCAAATGCTGATTAAGCATAGTGATTATACAAAATAAATTACAAAGAATGAAGCGTAAAACTAAAAACAGTTGATTATATCTTCAATTTCTAAATTAGAAAAAATTGAATTGGGATTTTTATAACTACCGTTAAGCAACATTTTTTTACTTGGATGCAGATACCAGGTAGCTTGAGGGTCAGCAGTTTTAACTTTTTCCCAAACATAAGTTAAATCAACCTGACTATCCGGTCTGGCTTTAATCCGTATCATCCCTTGTGGATCTTTGCGAATTACCAAAATATAACCCAGTTTTTGAGCTACAGTTAAGGTTTCGTCATTTTTAGATTCGATAGCAATAGCCTTGCCCCATTGGGTTTCAAATTGCCTTCCTTTTTCTATCTCTTTTTCAGCTTCGATTTTTAATTTCATACTAGTATAAATTCCATCCAGGCAAGTTGAGCCCAAATCAATCAATCCTTGATCGGTCAAAGTATTATTGTGTTTTAGCCCATCCAAAATCGGGGCTAACATAAAAGTATAATAATCAGCCAGAGGATTGGGCCAAATTACTTCATCAAAATGATCGTCACCCACAATTACTTTGACCAAACGTTCAAGCGCTTCATCTTCAGCTATGTAATCAAAACGGGAAGCTAAATGTTGATAAATTTTTTGGGCAGCACAAGTGCGCTCGCTGGTTTGATGATGATCAAACTGCCCTTTACCAGTGTCTACGTGAGCAATATCAGGGTCACTATCTACCAACTTGTTTTGATAAGTATCACCAGCAGGTACAAAGGCAACGCCTGCCTCGCTCCACTCTTGATCAAAGCGGCGCAAAAGCCATACACTGGTAATCGCATCTGGATCTGGGTTGTGGTGAGTGATGATGAGTTTAGACATAAGTAAATTTGAACTTTATACTTTGAAATTTGAAATCAATAATAAAATATCAATGATTAAATTATTTTGTACTTCCTAATATTTTACCAAAGATTAAAACATATTCTTTTGATTCTGACCACAAATATCTTAATTTTTGAACTAATTCTTTTTCTTTAATATCTTCAATTACAGTTGCAATTAACTCTAACCAGTATAATGTTTCTTTTGCCTCTTTTTTACAAATTGCAATCTTATTTCTAAAATCTTTTTTACTTGATGCCCCATTAGCTTCTCTGTAATTTGCACCAATACTAGTACCAGATCTTAAACATTGATCAAGTAATGGTATTATGGTTTGATTTTTTGGAACTCTTTTAAGAAGTTTAATTAAGCTTTTAGAGAAATCAAGTGTTCTTTGTTCTAAATCATAATTATTTTTAAATTCAGTCATTTATTTATTTCAAATTCAATTCAAATTTCGAATTTCAAAGTTCAAATTAATAATCTTTCTACCACTTTCTCGAATTCTATTAACTCTATCTCTTTCCCATCTCTCTTCTTCCACTCAATCTTATCTCCATTACGAGAAGAAACTACCAATCTGACAGGACAACCGATTAGATCAGCATCGGCAAATTTTTGTCCAGCTGAAATATCGTTGCGATCGTCGTATAAAACTTCCACTCCAGCTTCCTGCAATTTTTGATAAATTTCATCTGCTTTATTTGAATCTGAGTCTTTAGATCTAAGCTCAACTAAATGTACTTGATAAGGAGCAACTGCCTCTGGCCAGATAATCCCCTTATCGTCATGATGCATCTCTATTATTGTTTGTAGATTACGCCCAATTCCAATCCCATAACAACCCATATAATAAGGTTTTTGAGAACCATCTTGATCAGTAAAGGTAGCTCCACTCATCAAATGCGAATAATGATAGCCAAGCTGAAAAATATTGCCAACTTCAATTCCTTTTTTAGCAATCAGTTTTTGACCGTTAATCGCGGTGTAGCCTTCTTTTGCTAGTGCAATATCGCCTTCAATTTCGTGTTTAAAATCGCGGTCATAATTAACGTTGGTTGAATCTGTAATTTCTTCTTTTTGACCACCGACAAAGTTACGTACGGCTTTGAGTGATAAATCAGCTACATAAATTACTTTACAGTCTCTTTCTTCGGTTTTGGCTTTGCGCTTAGTTTGCATCTTATGCCCCCAAGAATGTACGTAACCTGTCTTACTCCCTATTGCAGCTAAATCTTCCTCTGTTGCTGGCTGTAAAGGTATAACTTCATGCAAAACATGCTGCAACTTAATCGGATTAATTTCCAAATCACCTCTAATAGTGGCAATTACAATATCGCCCTGAAAATTACGAGACACTACATTTTTTAAGAAAAATTGAGCTGGTTTACCATAATGTTTAAAATTATCTTCCATAGTGTGAACCCATTCCGGTTGATCGATGATAGTAAAAGGTTTTTCTTCTTCATCTAAATTAATATTTTCCAATTGAAATTTAGCTACTTCCTCATGGGCACAATATGATCCATCCTCAGTTTCCAAAAACTTAGTTTCGCCGTTTTCATTTTCCACCACAAATTCGTGACAATATTCACCCCCGATGTAACCATTGTCCGATTCGACTACTTTAGTTTCATATCCAAGTCTTTGGAATATTTTCTTATATGTCTTCCACATTTTTTCATATTCTTTTTTAAAGTTTTCCTCATCAAGGTCAAAACTATATGCGTCTTTCATCATAAATTCCCGCACTCGTAAAAGTCCCCCGCGTGCTCTTAGCTCATCGCGAAATTTCTGAGAAAACTGATATACATTAAAGGGTAAATCTTTATATGAAAGCGGAAATTTGCGTACCACGTCTACAAACATTTCCTCAGCTGTACCACCTAGAGCAAAATCGGCTCCACGCCGATCCGTGATTTTCATCAGCTCAAAACCGGCCGCATTGTTACGATTGGTTTCTTTCCAAAGCTCCAAAGGGTGCAAAACTGGAGTAATCATTTCTTGCGCCCCAGCTTTATCCATTTCTTCTTTGATTATCGCCATGATTTTTTGCTGCACCCTAATTCCTAAAGGCAACATAAAGTAACGACCGGCAGTGGATTCGCGAATAAAGCCCGCCTGAACTAAAAGTTTATGCGAGGTCATTTTGATATCGTTGCTGACGGTTTTGGTAGTTTTACCAAAAAGTTTACTGTAGCGCATAGTAATTTTTCTGTATGTCATCCTGAAACCGGCTAAAAGCCGATATTCAGGATCTTCTGAACATCTTCAACAGATGCTAAATCAAGTTCAGCATGACAATTTACTGATTATCTAATTTTATCACAAAAAAATGGGGATTTAGATAGAGTTACTAATCAGACTCACCAGAAATTATTCGATAAGGCTGGCCATTTATTGTCCCTTTAACTGGATTAGGATGTTGAGTTTCTGGAGTGTAAGGACTACCCTTAGACCTTGGTATAGGGGTTGCAAATTTTGGAATGTTTCCATCTCCACCACCAGACCTAATTGGTTCTTTTTGTATTGGAGTGTTTAATCTTCTACTCCCATTTTCACAAAGTGTCATATTTAATATAAGTTGTATTACAGATGTTATTTTATCACAAAAAAAGAACGAAATATCGTCCCTTAATTACTATATTTATCATTTGAAATTTTGTAATTATAATTTACCCTCCTCGCACTACCCGCAAAATATCCGCCACGGTTACCAAAACCATTAAAGTAATCAAAACTGCCATTCCTGCCATATTGATGTAGGCTTCAATTTTGGGCTTAATTTTACGTCCTATTACTTTTTCAAGCATGATAAAAGCAAATCTACCTCCATCAAGGGCCGGAAAAGGTAAGATGTTAATCACCGCCAAATTAATGGATAGAATGCCCATAAATTTGATCACTGGTAAAATTCCTTGTTCAGCTACAGTTGCAGTGATCTCATATATTCCTACGATTCCTCTCACTTCTGGCTTTTGTCCTGCAAACAAACCATAAATCATTTGCCACAAACCCCCAAACATCATCTTGGTCCAACCATACGCTTCTTCAACACCTGTAACTGTGCCTCTAAAGGGCATTTGCCACGCGGGATAAAAGACGTTGTCATAGTTAGATACCGCTACTCCTACAGCACCTTCTCCCTGAGGAGGATTAACTCTAGGAATTAAATTTGTTTCTATTTTTTGTTCACCTCGTTGTAAACCCAAAGTTACTTCCTGACCAGCTTTATTTTTTAGATAATCTACAAATTCAGCTGTAGTTGTTTTAGCTAAACCATCTATGCTCAAAACTTTATCTCCAGTTTGTAAACCAGCCAATTGAGCTGGAGAATTAGGAGCAATACCATCAACTACAATATAATTAACTTCCTCAGGAATACCATTGATTGAATAAATAGCTGAAAAACAGACAACTGCCAATACCATGTTCATGAAAACTCCGGCCAAAATTACTGCAATCCGTTGTTTTTTGGATTTGTTAAAAAAAGCTCTGGGATTTTTGGATCCTTCTGCTTCTGCTTCTTGTTCGCCAAAAAGCCGTACAAATCCTCCAAATGGTAACCAGTTGAGTGAGTAAATGGTTTCGCCTAATTTTTTTCCTATAGCTCTAGGAGGATAACCCAGACCAAACTCTTCAACTTTAACCCCCGTAAGTTTGGCTACTACAAAATGTCCCAATTCATGAATTAGAACAACAATGGATAAGATGATAAGGAATATAAATATAGGTGGAAACAAGTTTAATGATCAAATACCAATTCACAATTTTCAAATAATTAATAAATTTTGAAAATTAAATATTTATTGGAACTTGGATTTTGAAAATTGAAAATTAATTACACTTTCATAATTTCTTCTTCTTTTTCCTTGATTGCGTTATCAATGTTTTCAACTGATTTATCAGTAATTTTTTGTAACTGTAACAAATCATTTTTTATGTCATCCTCAGAAATGTCTGCTTCTCCCTTTTGATCCTCAATGTCTTTTTTGAAACGACTGCGTTCAGCTCTTACCATAGCTCGATGTGATTCTGCTTTTTGATTGATTAATTTGACCAAATCTTTACGAGTTTCTTCAGTTAGGGCAGGAATATTTATTCTTATTATTTCACCGCTAACATTGGGATTAAGCTTAAGATCTGACTCAGCAATTCCTCTTACTAAGTCTTTTAGAATAGTTTTATCCCATGGTGTAATAACAATTGTTTGAGCATCTGGTGCTGATATGCTAGCCAGCTCTCTAACTTCCATCCAGCTTTGATAAACATTAACTTTAAGATTTTCTACAAGACTAGGTTTAGCTCTACCTGTTTTAACCGTTGCCAAATCCTGATTGAACAAACTGTTAATTTTGTCACATTTTTCCTGAAATTGCTGTAAATATTGATTCATATAATTTTCGATCCCATTAAAAACAATAATTTAACTGGAACCAATTTATAATATCAGCTTTTATCTTTTCAGTCACTACATAAAATAAAAAATGGTGTTAGGTTAGTTATTGCATTAAAATACTATAATAATCTATAGTATATATATTATTAGTTTTATAATTCTGCTTTGCAGATACTGCTTATGTCCCAAGATAATTCTTTTGTATTAAACAATAAACAGCCAGCTCAAACTCAAAATATTGGTACTCAAAACCCAGCAGTACCAGTTACTACAGCCAGTCAAACATCAAATGTTCCCTCATCAAATCCGCTAACTGTTACAGACGATAAAAATTATCCTAGTAGTAATCGGGTTAATAATCTTCAACCAGATATAACTTCTTTACCAAATATATCTACTTTTTCAGAACCAGACACAAATACCACTACCAATTTAACTCAAACCGACCTACCCACTGAGAAAGCTGAAACTGATCAAGTCACAACTACAATACCTGAACAAAATACTTCTTTGCCTAATGAAGATTTAGGCGCGTTGGAAACAACACCACTATCTGTACCCAATCCTCCCGCTAATAACACTACTCCAGATTTTCGGGCTTTAGCTGAAGAAATTATGGCAGATCAATCGTCAACAAATCAATCAAATCAAGACCAATTAATACAAGTTAGTGCTCAAAATAATAACCAAGATAATACACAACCTACTCAAGACCCTGTTAACATCAACGCTCCTTCTCAACCCATGTTACAACCTCAAGACCCAGTAATTAATAATATTACTGATGAGCCAAAGTTGATTTCAGATCCATTTGTGCAACAGATCCATGAAAAAGATGTTGATGAAGAACGCGAAGCCCTGGAAATTTTGATAAATAGTAGCCGTATTGATCCAGAATTGAAAGAACATCTCAAAATTGAACTGTTAAAATTCAAGAATATGGAAACGGATTTGGCCCCAATTAATCAAAATATTAATAATATTAATGCTGAAGCAACAACACCAGAACCAGAAACTCCAATTGTCAATCCGATTCAGGAAACTCCTCCGCAGCAGCCAATGTAGAAGAGATTAAAAAACCCGCATCAATGCGGGTTTTTTAATAAAGTATCTATGGATAGTTAAATTTCCATTCTCTTTATTTCTAAAACTACAATATTTTCACCAATTTTAGCAATTGCTGATTTAATCAAATCATTTATGGTCTGTTTAGAATCACGAATATACGCTTGAGCTAAAAGTTCCTCGATTGATTCTGGATTCATTGAAGCTACCTGCATGGCAATTTCTTTACAAAGGGTTTGAAATTCTTCTGTTTTAGCTACAAAATCAGTTTCGCAACCAACTTTGACCAAAGCACCAATCTGACCATTATGAATATATGCAGCTATCAAACCATCGCCAGTTTCTCTATCAGCTTTTTTGGCAGCTTTAGAAAGACCTTGTTCTATTAGCCATTTTTTAGCTTTTTTCATATCACCCTTTGACTGTTCCAAGGCTTTCCTAACTTCCATGACACCTGCCTTAGTTTCCGCTCTTAATTTTTTAACTTGATCAATTGATATAGTCATATAAGAGTTTGTCATTGCGAGCCCCGAGCAAAATCGAGAGGTGTGGCAGTCTTTACAATTTTATTTGTAATAGATCCTCACACTCATGCTTCTAGCCTGAGCTCAGGATGACAATGTTAAATTATTTACTTTTTTCTGCAATTCCTTTTGCTTCTACAATATAATCCACAAAAAGCTTAGTCAAAAGACTAATTGAGCGCACTGCATCATCATTACCTGGTATCGGAAAATCTACCAAATTGGGATTTGCATTAGAATCAATCAGGGCATATATAGGTAATTTTTTAGCCATAGCTTCACGCATGGCTGATTTTTCTCTAGTAATATCAACAACAAAAAGGGCGTCTGGTGGATTTTTCAAATCTCCAACACCTACAAACAAGCGTTTCAATCTGGTTAATTCCCGATCCAAAATTACCCGTTCTTTTTTAGTATAATGTTTAAATTCTCCAGATTCCAAACCACTCTCAATATAATGCATTCTTTTGATAGATTTGTTTATCTGTTCCCAATTAGATAACATCCCACCTGGCCAACGGGAAACAATATATGGCATACCTACTCTAATAGCTTCATCACGAACTAAGCCTGAAGCTTGACGTTTGGTAGCCAAAAAGAGAATATTTTTGCCGTCGATAATATGTTGTTTAACTGCCTCACCAGCTATTTGTAAGCTCTGTGCAGTTTTTAGTAGATCAAAAATATGAATTCCATCTCGAGATTGCCAAATAAATGGTTTAACATGCGGATCCCAACGTTTAGCCTGATGGCCAAAATGAACACCAGCTTCCAACATATTTTGTAATAATTGTGGGGATATTGACGAAATGCCGTCAGTCATAGTTCCCTCCTTTTGACCTCCACATCTTAGGAAAACCGTGTCATTCCGATAAAGGCTTTAGCCTTATCCGAAATCTCACCCAATTAACAACAGTTTCCAGAAAGGAAAAGATGTGTGTGAAATAATATTAATAATATATCCTGCTTTGCAAGACAAGAAGATATTTTAACAGATAAACATATTTTACGCAAAGTGATTATTATTGAGCTGAATTCTAACTTCAAATGCACCAGTTTGTAATTTTAGTAAAGACCTCAGCT
>CAYXFC010000031.1:0-8965 GCA_964464155.1 uncultured Pseudomonadales bacterium | reverse complement strand
TGGACGAATTTAAGAAAGAAAACTCTATTGATTTAAAAAAAGATAAGCAAGCTCTGCATCTTTAATACGTTGCAAAGCTTGCTTATCTTTTTTTAAATCAATAGAGTTTTCTTTCTTAAATTCGTCCACAATCCAATTGATTATTGCCTGATCAAAATCATCTCCACCGAGATGGGTATCGCCATTAGTAGATTTAACTTCATAAACTCCATCGCCCAAATCAAGAATAGAAATATCAAAAGTTCCACCTCCCAAATCATAAACAGCAATTTTTTCATTCTTTTTCTTATCACTACCATAAGCAAGTGCTGCAGCAGTAGGTTCATTAATCACCCGTTCAACAGTAAATCCGGCTATTTCACCTGCCTGTTTAGTAGCCTGTCTTTGAGAATCATTAAAATAAGCCGGACAGGTAATTACAGCTCTAGTAACTTCTTGACCCAGATAAGCTTCGGCATCTGCTTTGATTTTGGCTAATATTTTGGCAGAAATCTCTTGCGGGCTATAAACTTTGCCACCAACCTTAACAGCTGCTGATTCGTGTTTACCTTCAACTATTTCATAAGAAACCATGTCTTTAGTTCTAGTTACTTCACTATCGCTGATTTTGCGTCCCATTAAGCGCTTAACTGAATAAATGGTATTACTGGGATTAAGTACCATTTGACGTTTAGCAACTTCGCCAACTAGATTTTTTTCAGGTTCTACAATTGAAGGTACAGTATTATTACCTTCAGCCGATGGAATAACTTTAGCAGTTCCACCCTCCATAACTGCGACGCATGAGTTGGTAGTGCCTAGATCAATACCAATAATTTTAGATGTTGAGTTTGACATATAGTCCTCCTTAATAATTGTTAATTGTTAAATAGTTAAATTATTAAATCTAACTTAATTTTTACTGAGTCTAATTTAATAATTTAGCAGTCTAGCAATCTAGTGCCCAACAACTACTTTTGCGGGCCTTAATACCTTGTCATGTAGCATATAGCCTTTTTGCTTGGTTTCAACTACTTTATTTGGCTCTCCTTTAGCTTTATCCAAACATTCCATAAAACTTGGATCAAATTCTTTGCCCAAAACTTCGATTTCTTTAACTCCATATTCTGTTAACATTTGTCTTAGCTGTCCATGTATCATTTGTAACCCTTTATCATGAATAAATATTGCTGCTCTATCAAAATTGTCTACGATATCTAATAATCTAAGCAATAGCCCTTCGCTGGCAAATTTTACCCAATCTTGTTTTTCTTTTTCTACTCTTTTAACTAAATTTTGATAATCCGCTAAAGTTCTCAATTTAGCTTGATTAGCTTCAGTTAATTGATTATTCAGATCTTGTATTTGTTTATGTAAAACATCAGATTCAGTGTTTTTAACTTCATCTTTTTTTTCTTTATTGTTTGGTTTTATTGTTTGATTATTCATATCAATATTTAGTACAAAATTATAATTTTTGACTTTGTAATTTTTTTATTATTACCAATCATGGGTTAGATCAGTTAAAAGCGTACCGAAGTATCTCACCATTGGAATTATATAAGCATAATCTAATCTTGAAGGTCCAAAAACTCCCAAAGAGCCATCTCCATACGAACCCATTGGGAACTTAGTATAAACCATGCCACAAGGTCTCATAAACTCAGATTCAAAATCATCACCTAGTAAAATATTTATTGGTTCCTGACCCAAAGCTCTACCAAGTATTGCTTGCAACTGCTGAGTATTATCCAACATCAACAAAACTGTTTTGGTAACATCAATATCAAAAAATTCAGGAAGGTCTAAAATATTTGCATATCCTGCATGGAAAACATCTCCATGATTGGTGGTAGCTACAGCAATTGTTCCAGTTTTGCAGGCTAATATTCTTACAGTTTCTCTCAAAAGTCTGTCTGCTTTGTCACGATAATCCCAAATTTTTGCCTTTACATCTACCTCTTCAGAAACCGATAAATCTTTTTCTTTCATCAATTGTTTGACATAAAAACGCAATGCTAAAGAAGTGGGAGTCCTGCCTGATGAAGTATGCGGCTGATCCAAAAATCCCTGCTGACCCAGAATAACCATTTCATTACGAATAGTCGCCGGTGAAACACCTAAGTTAAATTTTTTGTCAATTGTATCTGATCCTACAGGTTCACCAGACTTTATAAATTCTTCAATAATAAGCTTAAGAATTTGAATCTGACGATCAGTAAGTGATGGAATATCCATAATAGATAAATTCAAAATTAAAGAGTTTATTTTCGAATTTTGGGATTTAATTTTTGGTATTAAGTTTACAATACTAGCACTAATTTACCATGAGTGCTAATTGGTGTCAAGAGGAAAGATTACTCTCTCTTCATTACCGCTAAAAATGCCTCTTGAGGAATTTGCACCTTACCGAACTGTTTCATTCTTTTCTTACCTTTTTTCTGTTTATTTAATAATTTCATTCTTCTAGTAACGTCGCCTCCATAAAGTTTGGCTGTTACGTCTTTGCGATATGCTTTTACTGATTCACTGGCAACAATAGTTCCTCCAATAGCAGCCTGAATCCTAATTTCAAACATTTGTCTTGGAATCGCTTCTTTTAATTTTTTAGTCGCTATTTGCCCAATTTTTTGAGCTTGTTTTCTTACAACAATCTGCGATAGCGCATCAACTCTTTCGTAATGAATTAAAATATCCAAACGAACAGCATCAACTGGTTTGTTGCCGATAAATTCATAATCAAGACTAGCATAACCTGATGACACTGATTTTATTCGATCAAAAAAATCGGTAATCAGTTCTGCCATAGGCAGTTCGTAACTTAAAACTACCCCATCTGAAAGATATTTCATATTCAAAAATATTCCTCTTCTTTCATCAAATAATTCCATTATTCCACCCAAAAATTCCTGTGGTGTAAATACTTCTACAGATAACCAGGGTTCATAAATAATCTCTACCTGGTCAGGTAAATCCCTAGCAGTTTCTACTTCATGAATTTGGCCGTGTAGCTGATATTGATACGCCACATTAGGCACTGAGGCAATTAAATCAAGATTAAATTCTCTTTCCAATCTTTCCTGGACAATTTCGGCGTGTAAAAGTCCCGCAAATCCCATGCGAAAACCCTTGCCAAGTGAGGCAGAAAAATCTGGAGAATATACAAACGAAGCATCGTTAAGATGTAACTTATCTAAAGCCTTTATAAGATCAGGATAGCTATCATTATCGGTTGGATATATTCCTAAAAAAACCATTGGTTTAGGTTCCTTGTATCCAGGTAGAGGAGATTGAGAGGGACTTAAAACAGTAGTCAACGTATCCCCAACCTTAACCTCGCTTAATGATTTTAAACTGGTACAAATAAAGCCTGCTTCGCCAGTTACTAATTGCTGTTGAGTATTTTCTTTGGGAGTATAAAAACCTAGCTCAAGCGGTAAAAATTGTTTATTATTTGCCATTAAAACCATTTTATCTCCAATTTTTGCGGTACCTGAAAATATCCGCACGTCAGCAATTACCCCTCTATGTTGATCAAAACGCGAATCAAAAACTAGTGCTTGAAGTCTCTGATCATCATCAGCTTTATTCTTAGGTGATGGTATTTTTTCAATTATCTCAGCTAATAATTTGTCTACTCCCTCCCCATTTTTTGCACTGACAGTTAAAATTTGCTCTTCGCCAAATCCGAAAGTCTCTACCAAATCTAGCTTAATATCCTCAACTCTTGCCCCTGGTAAGTCAACTTTATTCAGAACTGGAATAATGGTAAGGTTTTGAGCTTTCGCTTGTCTGTAAACTGTTAAAGTTTGTGCTTGAATCCCCGATACTGCATCCACTAACAAAACTGCCCCCTCACAGGCTGCTAGCGCTCTAGAGACTTCATAGCTAAAATCCACATGTCCAGGAGTATCTATTAAGTTAAGAATGTATTGTTGCCCTTGATATTGATATTGCATTCTAACCGGAGCTAATTTGATGGTAATACCCCTCTCTCTTGAAATTGGATTAGAATCGAGGAATTGTGCTTGCATATCCCGCTGACCAACAGTATGAGTAATTTCCAAAAGTCTATCTGCTAAAGTTGATTTGCCATGGTCTATGTGTGCGATAATAGAAAAATTGCGAATATGTTTTTGATCCATAGGGGTATTATATGATAAATCACCTAATCTTGAGAAGTAATTGCAGGCTCGGGAGAAGCCCCATCGGTTAACATTTCATCAGATTGACCAAGTAATTTTTGCCAATTTCCAAAACGTTTAAATATTCCCATAAAATGTCCTAATTCTTCGATATGCATTAATCTTGAAAGTATAAAATAAACGCCAAACCCAGATATCGATGCAATTATAGTTAAAATAATTAAATCTAATACTTTAGATGTATTAAGCACGTATTTATCTAAAAATCTCATCGGTAGCCACAAGAAAACTCCAGTAAAAAAAGAGGCAAAAAGCATTTTAGCAATAGGAGTAAAACATTCTTGCTTACTAAAACGACCAATTCTATTTTCTAATATAAAAAATAACAGTATCGCTTGTATTATACTAGCAATGGTAATTGCTAGGGCCAGACTGCTGATCTGCCAACCAAATCCCTTGGTAAATAAAAAGCTCAAGCCCACATTAACCAACACTGAAACAATTCCCAATTTAAGAGGTGTTACTGTATCTTGTAAAGCATAAAAGGCTCTTACTAATAGTTGAATAATAGCTTGGGCTGCAATTGATAGTGAAAATACTGCTAAAACTTTACCTGTCAAAAGAGTTGCTTCCCAAGGAAATGCTTTGGCTCCAAAAGCAATGCGCACTAAAGGAATTCTTAAAACTAAAAGTAGAGCACTTGCAGGAAGGGCAAAATAAAGAATATGTTTAAACGAAGTTAAAAATAGTTGACGAAATTTCTGATTACTTTTGGAGTCGTCAACTTCTTGAGATAACATAGGAAGTGCAGCTTGGCCAATAGTTAAACCAAACAAACCCACTGGAACTGCATTAAGATGTTCAGCAAAATTAAAAATTGATAGCGATCCTGCACTCATAGCTGAAGCAAGTATAACTGCTACATTAAGCTCTATCTGATTGACTGCTAAAGCTCCAGTTCTGGGGATCATCAACTTACCAATCTTTCTTATTCCTATGTTTTTACTGTCAAAATTAAAATGAAAACCAAATCCTAATTTACGAACTAATGGATATTGAACCAGAAGGTGTAGTATAGAACCAATTACAACTCCAATAGTAGGCCCATAAATACCAAAAATAGGAGAAAGCCATAATATTCCTAAGATAATACCTAGGTTATATAAAACAGGCGCAATCGCAGGCACTAAAAAGCGTTTATTAGATTGTAATACTCCTGTAAAAAAATTAGATATCATGAAGAAAAATTGAGCTAGTAACATAAATCTGGTTAGTGTGACCATCAGATCAATTTGCTGTGGCGTGAAATTGGGGGCTAACAATTTACACAACTGATGTGAGAAAAAATATATTAATATTGCCAAAATTATGAAACCAATCACAGAAAAACTAATCACTCCATTAACTAAATCCCAGGATTGTTTAGAATCTTTTTTAAGATATGAACTATAAACAGGAATAAAAGCAGCAGACAATGCTCCCATAACTAAAAGTTGGAAAACCATGTCCGGAATTCTGAAAGCTGCAAAATAAACATCAAGTTGCCATTGAGCCCCTCCAGCAAAAAAAGCTCCTGCTAACAATCTATCCCGAACTAGCCCCAACAACCGAGAAGATAAAACCATGACCATTAAAATCGCTGCAGCTGACAGAATTGAATTTTGCTTACTTAAAAATAGGTTTGTGCCGTTTTTGATAAAATTTTTCACCATACAAAATTACAAAATTGATTCAGATTCTTATCTTAGCAAATATCTCTTGTATTGTAAGCTCTGAATTGATAGAATGCAGTGTTATTAATTTAGCTTGAATATGCCAATAATTAAATCTGCAAAGAAGGCTCTGCGGCAAAGCGCCAAACGATACGAGCGTAATAAAAAAGTTAAGTCAGCTACAAGAACTGCTGTTAAAAAAGTCAGACTAACCCCAGGAGCAGATACTTTAACTCAAGCTTTTTCTGCACTTGATAAAGCTGTCAAAAAACATGTGGTTAAGAAAAATACCGCTAATCGACTTAAAAGCCGTTTATCTAAGCTAATCGCTAAATAAATAATTTATTTAATTCTTCTCAATCTAAATTACCTCTTATTTTGGTGTTTTTTGTGCCAAATTATTTATTTAGGCTTAATAACAGACATTTTCCTAGTTGCCAACTATCCTTTTTTCTTCTTATAATGGAATAGTTAATTAGTTCTGCCTTTATGCCTAAAAACAAAACAAGCGAGAAAAGATATCCCATTACCATTAACATTCTGCAGCAGCTCCGTTTTGATGCCAGTCCTGCAGGTAAAACAGCACACTGGATTTTAACTATCGGTAAGGCAGGGGTATTATTTACATTTTCAATTATTGCCTTAACTCTCATGTATCGATTTACACTAGATAGAAAAGTTGAAATTATCCACGATTTAATTAAACAAAATATTACTACTATTCAAAATTATAATGAATCCAATGATCTGGAAAATAAAATTCGCAGTGCTCAAAATAAGATAAATTTCATAAACAATTTGTCAGGACTTAGCCAAAACGGAGTGCTTTATTTTCAAAAGATTGAATCAAGCTTACCCAATAATGTTTTTCTAGAAACATTAAATATAGACTATCAAAATCAATCTATTCAATTAAGAGGCAAGACGGCCGATGAAACAATTTTTAGTCAAATGATTAACGCTTTGCGTAAGCAAGAAGATTTTGGTGAGATTAGTATTGACCAAATACAATCAGGAGGCGCTGTAAATCCAGAAATCACTTTTACTATGAATATTGTGTTAACTAAAGCTACTAATTAAATATGGAAATATCAGACCAAACAAATAAAATTGTCAGGGCGCGTTTTTATCAATCTCTTGGTAAAGATCCACTAGCTCGTATATCAATTGATTTTGTTGCTACAGTGATTTTTATAGTAGTTCTTTTTATTGTTGCCATAAGACCCACATTTGTGACAATTAACAAAATTCAAAATAGTATTGATACTTTAAACACTTTCAATTCCTCCTTACTTACAAAAATTGAAAGTCTAAAAAAACTTACAATTTTGTACCAAAATAATAAGCAAAAGTTTGATTTACTGGATATTGCTATTCCCGAACAATCAGATTTCTCTTTGTTGGAAAAACAAGTAAGATATCTTGTTAACCAAAATAATTTTGAAGTGTTATCTTTAACTTATTCCCAAATACCATTAATAGGATCAGCACAAGATATTGCCTTAAATAGTTCTGGAGAACAAGACATAAAAGATACTAATATAATTGCAATTAATTTAGCAGCTAGTGGAAATTACGAATCAATAAAAAATTTTATATCTCAACTACAAACTTTGAATCGTTTAGTTACTATTCAAAATTTTACTATAAGTCAATCAATGACAAGTGGTGGTGAGCTTAATTTTGCCTTATCAGCTGTAGTATATTATGGTATTAATTAAAAAGTAATATATGAACTATCGACGTAAACCAAAAAATTCATGGCTCATTTTCTTATTTTTATTAGTTATTATGAGTTTACTGTGGTTTTTTGCTGATATAAAAAATACAAATAATATTCAGGTTATTTCTGATGTTGAACAAGAAATTGCTAAGCCTTTACCAGACAATATTACTGTAGAATTATTAGATAGCTTTACAAATAAACTAAACATTAGTGATAGTGATCTATCTGCTACTCAACCATTTGCAAGTCAAGATAGTGAAAATGAAAAATTAAATAGCCCAGTAACAAATCCAAGCCAATCAAGTGTAACACAACCATCACAATAATAATTTTATGAAAATAAAACAATTAATAACAATATTTGGCATAATTATTTTAGTATTAAGTATGGGTCTTGGAGCTTATTTTGCCTATACAAATGGTTTATTTACTATAAAAAGTGATCCCAGTATTAAGCCTACAAATATCAAAATTACTAATATTAATCATGATAGATTCTCAGTGTCATGGGTTACTGACGCCAAAACTATTGGATCTGTAATATACGGGAAGTCAGGTAAATTAGACCAATTACAAATTGATGATAATGATCAACTAAGTGGACAGCAAGTTGCAAGAGTTGTTCATCATGTTACTTTTACTAGTCTAGACCCAGAAACTGTATATCAATTTAAGATTCGCTCAGGAGAAAGAAATACTATATTTGATGATAACGGAAAACCGTTCAGTACTAGCACTGCTCCTGTGTTAAGCACACAACTTCCTGCTGATTTAATCAACGGTACAGTTACGATTGATAATAAGCCAGCAACGGATGCTATCGTTTATGTAACCTTACCAGGAGCAACCCAATTATCTACGCAAGTCAAAAAAGACGGTAGTTGGTTAATTAATTTAGCTATCACTCGTAATACATCTCTAACTGATTATGCTAAATATGATCCTCAAAAAACTGATTATAATATTTTCGTTCAAGGAGATACTAATACAAGCAAAGTAACTTTAACAACTGCTAATGATTCTCCAGTTCCTGATATTGTATTGGGAGAATCATATGACTTTACTAGCGAATTAGCCCTGGCAAGCCCAACCCCACTGGCTAGCCCAGAAAATATTGAAAGTACGGAAAGCGCAAGTTTAGCTAGTCAATTCCCACTGGAAACAGAAAAAGAAACTACTAATAGTGCCCAAATTCCAGAACAAAATTTGGTTGGAAGCAATGATGTAGAAATTTTGAATCCATACGAAGAATATGAAGAGATTAATACAGATACCCCAGAATTCCAAGGAACGGGACCTGCTGGAACAGTATTATCTTTAATGATAAGTGGGACAGATGTTGTAAATACTTCTACAACAGTAAACAGTGCTGGTCAATGGTCATATACTCCAGTTAGAGCTTT
>CAYXFC010000030.1:0-9151 GCA_964464155.1 uncultured Pseudomonadales bacterium | reverse complement strand
CCAAAGTGATGCTGGAGCATCAACTACTTTCTCTGGGACAACCATAGATATTAATAGTATGGGTAATTCTGCTTTAGGAGCAGGAACATTAGCCATTACTGCAGGAACTTTTAGTGCCGATAATTTTACTACCCTTAATATTGAAGGTAGTATTAATAATAGCGGAAACAAATTACCTAACGGATTATCTTTAACTCTTAATGGTGTCTATGTAAATGCAGATACAACCTTAGTTTGCGGTACTGCTACTTTTGCCAGTCCAGTAAACATAACTAAAGCTGCTTATGATGGTAATGTTACCATTGGCTCTGACTGCACTATAAATTTGGGAGATAGTCCAACTGTTTCAGCAGGAGTTATAACCAATAATGGCACCTTGGTTGTGGGTACTGGTACTTGGACTATCAATGCTAGTTTTGTCCAAAGTGATGCTGGAGCATCAACTACTTTCTCTGGGACAACCATAGATATTAATGACTCCGCTAATGGTGTTGCTTATACAGGAAACCTTACTTTGGGAGCAGGCTCTTTTAGCGCCCCTAGTATGACAACTTTATATCTCAGAGGGAGTTTAAACAATAGTGGCAATATACTGCCGAATAATTTAAATTTAATATTAGATGGATCGATTAATATTGATGATTCTACTTTAAACTGCGGAACTGCCACTTTTGCTACTCCTGTATCTATAAATAAAACCCATTACTCAGCTGATGTTACCATAGGTTCTAATTGCACTATAAATTTGGGAGATAGTCCAACTGTTTCAGCAGGAGTTATAACCAATAATGGCACCTTGGTTGTGGGTACTGGTACTTGGACTATCAATGCTAGTTTTGTCCAAAGTGATGCTGGAGCCTCAACTACTTTCTCTGGAACGACAATAGACATGAACGATAGAGCACAAAATACAACTTATCCTGGAATATTAACTCTTTCGACTAGTAGTTTTACGGCTACTAGTCTAGCAACTTTGAGTGCAAAATCTGATTTAAACAATAGTGGTAATCTATTACCAGACGGAATAGCTTTAGTTTTAGATGGTTCAGTGACTTATGATGATGCTTCAATTAACTGCGGTACTACTAATTTTGCATCCATAGTAGTAAATAAGACCAATTCTGGAGCTATTTCTGTTTTTACGTCAAATTGCAACACTTCTGGAGATTTTACCCGCACTGACGGAGTAGTTAATAACACTGCCAGTGCCTATATTTTAAGTATTGGCGGTAATTTAAGTATGAGCACCACTGATGCTTTTGGAGGCAGTAATTTGACGGTCAAATTAAATGGTACGGACACTCAGACAATATCCCAAAATGCTGCACTTACTTTTAGCAGTCCTCTAGAAATTAATAAAGCTTCTGGAGTTGCTTCTCTCACTACCAATCTAACTACCACAGGACAAGCCTGTACAGTTGTGGGAGGAATATTTGACATCAATGGTCAAACTTTTTCTTGCGGATCAACTTTCATTATTCAGAGCGGAAGCTCTTTGCGATTCCAAGGTACAGAATCAGTTACTGTCCCTACATTAAACGATGGATCAACGGTAATTTACAAAGGCAACGGAGATAGTAGCGCGGATGATATTAATTTAGTTGGTTGGACTTATAAAAATCTTTCTATTGCTATGACTGATACACAAGACACTGTAGTACCTGGTGTTATTACTACACTTGGTATTGCTGGAGATCTTAATATTAGTAATGGAGGCTTTACCAGTCCTACTAATCTTAACGTCTCAGGGAACTTTGTTAATAATGGTACTTTTAATCATAACTCTGGAACAGTTACCATGAACGGTGATAATCAAGCAATCGGTGGTTCTTCCACTTTTTATAATTTAACCAAAACTGTCACCTCTGCTTCTATTCTTACTTTCCCTGGAGACGAAACAAAACTACAGACAATAATTAATACATTAACCTTAAAAGGTGCCAGCGATAATTTATTATCGTTGGTTTCTTCATTTCCCGAAACACAATGGCGTATTGATCCTCAAGGAACACGCGACATTGAATATTTAAGTGTTACAGATAGTAATAATATTAATGCTGAATGGATTGCTACTAACGGACTAAATATTACTAACGTAAGTAATAATACCGGTTGGATATTTAACGATATACCCTCTCTTACTTATGTAATGGAAGGAATTAATGCTGGAACTCTAACAAACGGGATAACGACAAATGTTGATTCTGATTATAATAGTATTTCTTTTGCTAATATGCCTGTAAGTAGTACTAAATACGCAGCTCATCAATTTACTGTCACTAGTACAGCTAGTATGGGCTATACGGTTAGTATGAAACTATTGGATCAATTTAGGGGGTCAAGTAACCCAGAAAATGTTATTGATCCTTTTGCTGCAGATAGCGTAACTTGGACAACTCCGCAAAACTGGTCTGCTCCTGATGGTGTGGTTGCCAATGTAAATACTGGTTGGATTGGAGCCAACACTAGCGATACTAGAGTTGAAGGCTGGGATGATGCTAGCGCTAAATTTGGCCCAATTAGCACTATTTCTCACGAAGTTATGTATTCAGCTACTGAAGATCTTGATGGCACAACTGCCACCATTACCTTTGCTTTTGAAATAAATAGTCTACAGCCTACTGATATTTATACTGGCACTGTTATTTACGATATTATGCCCGTTTATTAATCGTTAAATCTATAATTGTTTATTCTCTTCTAAATCATATTGGACAGTAGCGCTACTTTGATCCATATCAAAACGTAGATCAATAATTCCAATAGGCTTTGAATCTATTTTTTTAACAAAAGTAAAACTACCATCATCTTCACTTTTTATAGCAACCACATCCACCGCCTGTCCCAAAACATCACTAGGTTCTTTCTTTGCTGAACTACTAGAGTTTTTATCTTGGAAATTTTTGATACTAATAACAGACGAAACCATTAAAGTACTATTTGCTTTAGGAGCTTTTCCAGTAACCACTAATTTACTTGACTCTGTAGCAAAATAAACTTGTTCGATTTCTACTGGATATTGTGGCTGAATCTGCTGAGAATTAATCTGATTAACTGCTGCAGTTACTTTTTTCATTTGTTCCTGCTCAATCTCTTTTTCAAGTGCCAATTCGTTTTTTTTCTGATAATTAGAAGCAATAAAAACACTGATTGGTAACAGTATAATAAGTAGAATTATTAATAATTTATCAATAATGTCAGAATCCATAATTTGCTAAATGTATTTAAGTGCAGTTTAATATATAACATGAACCTGTCCTATTTTACTATATCAAAGCTATTAAAGGCTCACAAGAAAATACCCAAAGGTTTTAACAAGATAATGTTGTGCAATTTGTCTTTATTAATTATTTTATTTGTCTTATCTTTCCAATTAATATTACCAAAAACTTCTAGATTAAAGGTGCTTGGGATATCAATAAACCTAGAATCAGTCCAAATTTTTGATTTAGTAAATCAGCAACGCGAAACTAATCAACTTCCTCCACTTGAGCTAAATGATCAACTTAGTCAAGCCGCCATGATTAAAGCTAATGATATGCTAAATCAAAATTACTGGGATCATTACTCACCAAACAACCAATCTCCCTGGCAATTTATTACTCAAACTGGTTATGTATACAAATACGCTGGAGAAAATTTGGCCAAAGGATTTTATGACGAAAAATCAGTAGTGTCGGCTTGGATGGCATCACCAGGACATAAAGCTAATATTTTAAGTGATAAATTTTCGCAAACAGGCATTGCTACAGTCAAAGGAGAGGTAAATAACGAGGACACCATTTTCATAGTTCAATTATTTGCTGCTCCTTTTTCATCAGAAGAATTGGCTTTAATTCAAAACGATAATGCAAAAATTGTAAATCAAACCTCAGAGCTTAATCCTCCAATTATCAAAACTCAATCTGTAAATGATTCTTTTTTATCTTCAAAATTTGTTATAGCTATAGTATTGATAATACTATCTATTATCATATTTGTTGATATTAAACATCAAGTAAGAAAGTTGAAATTCCACCAGATAGTAAAACGATATTGGTTAAACTCGTTATTATTTTTAGTTACCGGATCAGTTTACTTGCTAACTAAAATATTCTCCAAAGTCTAATTATGATTTCAAAGTTACTTGCTCGTATATCTAAAAATAACAAGTTCTTGAAAGTAATTGCAATTGTAGCGATAACTATTATTCCCTACAGTAACACCTTTTTTTGGAGTTTTGTTGGAGATGATCCAAGTTTTATCGTTAAATGGGAACAAATAAAGCCTCCTGTCCAATTTGTCCAATTATTAAAAGGTCAGGTGCCATCAGAACATCAGGGTACATATAGACCACTAAGAAGTTTATATTATGTTATTACTCAAACAATTTTCCACGAAAATCCAACTTATTATCATATCTTTGCTTTATCGATTTATATTATCTGTACCCTTTTGGTTTATAAATTAGTTAAACAATTAGGCAGAAATGAAAATGTAGCATTTATTACTACGATACTATTTGCTACGCATCCTATTCATACCGAATCCATATCTTTTATTACTACCAGTTTTGATATTGTCGGCATAATATGGGGAATATTAGCTATCTTGTTTTATACTCAACCTAAACGTAATTTAATACAATATGCTTTATCATTATGCTTTTTTATCCTGGCGATATTTAGTTATGAAATTACACTTATTATCCCGATCATTTTGCTATTTTATCATTTGTTACTTGATGAGAAGAAGTTCTCTTTGGGATTAAAAATGCTACCATTAATTCCCTTTTTCTATTTTATTATTTTTTATTTTTTTATCAGAATTAATTTATTAGCTATACCTTCCAGAGGAGGTTATATTAATAATAATCCACTTTTAAGTTTACAATTTAGCCTAAAACAAATTCCCATTTATTTAAGCGAAGTTTTTATTCCTTACCATATTGGTTTAGACCATTTCATTCCTCCAGATATCCATACTTATAATTTACCGCAATATCTAGCTTCAAGTTTTTTATCAATTCAAGCCTGGGATCTATATGGGATTATTTCGATATTTTTATTATTAATCTATTTGATGTCAATTTTTAAGCTTAGAAAAAGAAATGGATTGATCAGTTTTTTACTTGCCTGGATTTTAATTAGTTTATTGCCGATTTTAAATATCTTTCCTGGCTATTTAATCATGTTTGAGAAATATCTATTTTTTGGTAGTATTGCCAGTTGCTTTATTGTGGCAATTTTATTGGATAAAATAAAATTTATTAAAATTAAAAAGATTGCCCTTTTATGGTTAATTTTAATTCCAATTTTAATCATTTTTATAACTCTAACATTTATCCGTAATTTTGACTGGAAAACTGATGTTAGTTTGTGGCAAGCAACTGCTAGACAATCCCCGAACAATGCTATGGTTTGGTATCAGCTAGGAAGTGCTTATCAACAGCAACAACAATATGAAAATGCGATAAGGGCTTATCAGAAAGCTATTTCTCTAAACGATTCTATGTATTTTGTGCATACTAATTTGGGTATATCTTATTATTTAATTAATGATCCTCAAAATGCTACTGCACAACTTGAAATTGCAATAAATCAATTTCAAAAAGCAAAAGAAGCTTATTTATACTTAGCTAAAATTTATTTAGACTATCAAGATTTTGGTAAAGCGATTAAATATTTAAGCGATATTTTAGATTTAGAACCAGAATTTAGTGAAGCAAAAGATCAATTACTTGAAACATATAATAGTTTGGGAAATCTATTGTCAAAAACCGGTCAATACCAGCCAGCAAGAGAAGCTTATCAAAAAGCTTTAGATATAGATCCAAATTATCAACCAGCTTTAATTAATCTTGACCAAATTAGTAAGTATACAAATAATTAAATTTCTCTTACTCACCCTTGCTATGTATATATTTTTCCTCTACCATTAAAGCAATCGGTAATTTATTTATGTCTAATAAATTTTTACCTAGCCAAATGATTTGACTAGGGAGAATTTGCTATCTGCCCATGCCAAAAACTGCCCCATTTGTAGCTTGGTTTGATGAAGTTGATCATGATGATATCCCTCTTGTTGGAGGTAAGGGTGCTAATTTAGGAGAAATGACAAAAGCCGGTATTCCAGTTCCTCCAGGATTTTGTGTTACCGCACCGTCCTACTTTTATTTTCTAGATCACAATAATCTCCGCGAAAAAATTAAAGATATTCTTAGTAATATAGATATTAATAAATCTGCCTCACTTAATGGAGCCCGCGACAAAGTTCAAAAACTAATCTTAAATGGAAAAATTCCAGAAGATTTGGAAAAGGCTATCCGTGAAGCCTACCATAAAATGCCTGAAAAAGAAAAGACCTTGGTAGCAGTGAGATCGTCTGCAACAGCTGAAGATTTACCTGATGCCTCATTTGCCGGTCAGCAGGCCACTTATCTTAATGTTTTAGGTGCAGATGACGTTGTTAAACATGTACAAAAATGCTGGGCTTCCCTGTTTGAATCTAGAGCTATTTTTTATCGTGTTGAAAGAGGTTATGACCATTTCAAAGTTGCTCTTTCAGCTCCTGTTCAAAAAATGATTCAGTCAGAAGTTTCTGGTGTGATGTTTACCCTAAATCCAATCAATAATGACAAGCACACTATTGTAGTAGAATCAATCTTTGGACTGGGTGAAATGATTGTCCAAGGTAGTGCAACTCCAGACCATTTCGAAGTAGATAAACGCAATTGGAGAATTGTTCATAAAGAGATATCTAATCAGGATATTATGCTAACCAGAGAAGGCAAAATCACTAAAGAAAGAAAGGTGCCTAAAGCTTTGGTTGGTCAACAAAAAGTCTCAGACAACGTCATGCTCAAAGTGGCAGAGTTGGGCCTTAAACTAGAAAAACACTATAAATGGCCTCAAGATGTAGAATGGGCTTACGAAAAAGGTAAGGTTTACATAGTCCAAACTCGACCTATTACCACTCAGGATGCAGTAAATAAAAAAGCTGATGACCAAGGTGAGTCAGTACTAGCTGAAACTAATAGAAAACCATTACTTTCTGGTTCTCCTGCAAGCCCAGGTGTTGCTTGTGGGGCAGTCAAAGTTCTGCATTCCCCAAAAGAAACTGATAGGGTTCATGATGGAGATATTTTAGTTGCTCCCATGACTACTCCAGATTTTGTACCAGCTATGAAGCGAGCTGCAGCTATAGTAACAGACCAGGGAGGACAAACTTCCCATGCCGCTATTGTTAGTCGGGAATTGGGTGTCCCTTGTATTGTGGGAACTATTGAAGCTACTCACAAACTTACTAACGGCATGCTGATTACTGTTGATGCTAATAAGGGTAATGTCTATAAAGGTGAAATGGATATTAAGCATGAAAAACTCAAATTGCCCAAAGGCGTCAAACATATTGAAGAACTTAAAACGAAAATGAAGGTTTATGTTAATTTGGGAGAGCCAGAAATGGCTTTTGATATTGCTCGTAAATATGTTGATGGCGTAGGGTTACTGCGAGCAGAGTTTATTATTTCCGAGTTTATTGGTATCCACCCAAGAGAGTTAATTGCTCAAAAACGACAAAAGTTTTTTATCAGCAAACTAGCTGAAGGTTTAGAGGAGTTCTGCCGGGCATTTTACCCTAGACCAATTATTTATCGTTTTACTGATTTTAAGACTAACGAATATAGGTCTTTGATCGGTGGAGAGAAATATGAACCAGTCGAACCTAATCCGATGATTGGTTATCGTGGCTGTGATCGCTATATTCAGGACCCAGATGTTTTTAAACTGGAAATTGAAGCCATTAAAACTGTGAGAAATAAATATGGCTGGAAAAATCTCAATGTAATGGTGCCATTTGTTAGAACAGTTGCTCAAATGAAGCAAATTAAGCAAATGTTGATTGATGGAGGCTTACGACGAAGTCCTACTTTTAAATTATACATGATGGTTGAAATACCTAATAATATTCTTCAATTACCAGATTTTCTAGATGTAGGAATTGATGGTATTTCAATTGGCTCAAATGATTTGACTATGTTAATAATGGGAGTCGATCGTGATAATGAAAAAGTAGCCCATATTTATGATATCCATGACAAAGGCCCATTATTGGCGCTAGAAACAATTTGTAAAACCGCTCGCAAATATAAGATTTCTTGTTCAATTTGCGGTCAAGCACCATCTATTTTCCCAGATATTACCGAAAAATTAGTTAAATGGGGTGCCACAAGTGTTTCTATCAGTCCAGATATGATAGACAAAACTAGAATTGTGGTTTACGAAGCAGAACAAAAAGTAGGTAAATAATTACTGGTTCGAAATTATAAACAACCCGAGACAAAAGTTTCGGGTTGTTGTATAGTTGGGAATATGAAAATAAGTAATAAGATAAGAATATTACCTAAAACACCCCAAAAATCAACTCTTATCTTTATCTTGGCATTTATACTTTTAACTTCCATTGTCTTATATTCCTATAATCGTAACGAGCCCCAATCAGATATTGATCTAGGTAAAGTAGTTGAAACCAAAGATGGCAATATTATTAATAATGATTTCGCTGTAATTCCTACAAAAATTGTACCCAATAGAAAAAAGACCGTTATTACTATCCCTTTTATCCCACCAAAAGATAGAGTTGAAGTTTGGTTATCTTTAAGACTAAACGATGAAAAACTTATAAATTCACTTATGAGCCACCCAGATCTAAATACATTAAAATGGGATTATGCTAGTAGTGATAGATACACTCTTTTCCAAAAGAGCAAACAATTTGATAGTATCGAGGATTTTTTAATTAACATTCCAGAAAATGCTCGCATCCAAGCAGATCCAGACGTATTAACGGATTCATTATCTAGCTACCCAAATGCAACCGAACTATCCTCTAACATTAATTTTGATGAAGTTGATTATATTTTAACAACCTACAAGCCTTTTTATAAAGAAAATAAATGGAGTGTTTTCAAATCTGTTTTTGATGCAAGCAACGCTTATATAGATAATGACACAATGTTTTGGACACTATCAATGAAAGGTGTTTCCTCAAGCAATCCATTTGTTTTTCAACACGTTTATGTTGACTATTTACAAGACAACAAAAGTAATGATATACCCCAAGTTCTAATTTGAAGTGCACCACTAGTTAGCGTATGATTCGGTGCATGAAA
>CAYXFC010000029.1:0-9152 GCA_964464155.1 uncultured Pseudomonadales bacterium | reverse complement strand
TTTTACGTGCCCAAAATAAATAAATTGCCTCATCAGCAAAAATAGGAAATACACTTAGACTAGCTAGAGCGATGATAGTTAAAAAAGCTATAATAATTAATGGTAAGATGTGTTGTTTGTGCATTTAGTTAAAAATACTTCTAACTTTTTTACTCAACAGCAATAATAATGGCAAGAGTAATATTAACCAACGGTAAGCAGGAACTGGTGCATTCCAATCACCAAACCAAGTATAGGGTGCATAGCGTAGCAGACCACCTATGGTCAGTAGCAAACTCAAACTCACTGCCCATGATTTTTTAGACAATAATAATAGTACCATACCCCAATGTAGGTACCAGGAATGTAGTTGTCCAGGTCTAGTGAGCAATATTACCAATAGGCCTAAACCTCCCCAAGTAAAAACATCAATTTTATTTTTTAGTATCATTATCGGAACTAAAATAACTGAGGCATATTTGGTAGTTACCGAAAATACCCATAGAATCCAAGCTAAAATATTTTTTGGTATCATTGGTTTATATAATAGTAGATAAAAAGAAAGCAGCACCGGAAGCATCATGGCGCTATCATTATGACCGGTAATAAAAATTTCGCTTAAAAGCAATGGATTAAGTGCTAGTATTACGGTTCGTTTCAAGGCTATAGAAGTTTGAAATTGAGTTTTGGCTAGGCGATAAAAAACCCAGACTTCAAAAATAAACAAACTGGAAACAAATAACTTCATCAAAAGATAAGCTAAGGTAAAATTATTATGGCTAATACTGTAGGGAATTAAAGAAAGTATAGTCCAACCATATCCATATGGAGCTGGAGTATGAACATTATGCATAAATCTAAGCCAGGGATCGCTGGGGAAATCTAAAGCCACTTGGACATGAGGATTGACATGGTAGGTAAGTACCATTTTGGCGTTAAAAATATAATTATAGATATCATGGGAAAACATGGGTTGGGCAGGGATACTGGTAAATAAAATGAAAGCTAATAATATTAACAATTGTTTTATGTGTAGGGTTATTTTCCTAATTATTAAATAGTAACAAATTAACAAAATAACGGTGAAGCTGAGAAAAATGTAAGTTGAAAAAGGACGATTATAATATCCCAAACTTGTCATCATTTCATAAAATGGTTGTAACTTGTTGTCATTAAAAATAGTTAGGTTTAAATCTTTTTGGGAAAAAGAATACAGACAAAGTAAGAGCCAGGAAAAAGAGAACGTAATTAATATAATAAATGAAAATTTATTTTTAGCCATTCTGGAAATATTTTAGGACAATCTGAAGAAAAAAACATCCCTGCGTTATCTGTAATCAGAGTAAAGCAGGGATATTAACTGTGATTATAGCAAGGAAATGTATCCTGTGAATAGCCATTAAAGCTTGTAAAAATAAGTAATTTATTAAATCCTAAATCAAGCTAGTTTTTTGGATACAAAAATGTTTACAATGAACTTATGTACCAAACATTACATCAACTTGATATTACAACTTTTAAGTTAATCAATTATTTACCTCATGATCCAGTCTTGGATTTATTTGCAATTTTTATCCATTTATTAACCTTGACCGGTTTTATTTTTTTTGTTCTGAGTATTTACTGGTGGTTTATTCTGCCAAAAAAAGAGAAATATCTACCAATTTTAGCAATTCTACTTTGGTTTGTAACTTTTTGTGTCAATTTTTTTATTTTTAAACCTATATTTCACCGTATAAGACCACCCCTAAAAATAGAACATACAATTACTATTGGAGTGATTCCTGATAGCAACGCTTTCCCTTCTGGTCAAGCGGCGACTACTTTAGCTTATGCAATCCCTTTTTTAATTTTTTCCCAAAATAAAAAAGTAAAATGGGGACTTACCGCCTTAGCTTTGTTAACCGGATTGGATAGAGTGTATATGGGACATCATTATCCCTTTGATGTTATAGCAGGATATATATCTGGGATATTAATAAGCTGTATAGGCAGCTTTGTTTGGTACAAGTATTTGCGGTATAAGTTCGGAAATAAACCAAAATTCAAATTTTGGTGATTTTAAAAAGATAATTTTTGTACTTATTTTATTTTTAGTAAAATACATCACAGATAAATATTGCACGGCTGTAAATGCCTGTTATAATGCAGCTAACGGTGAGACAACCAATCAAAAACCTATAGAAACTGAATAAGTTGCTGTGGGTTTGATTGGTTTTTTCTTCTTCTTTTTATCTTTTCCTCCTCTTTTTAACATGATACACTTAAATAAATATAACAAGGAGACTTTATGAAAACATTAATTCAATTCATTCTGGGAACATTTTTAGTATTATCTATTATCATCTTTGCTGGAATGTTTCTACCTTTGGGTAATATAAATTGGGGAACAATTAAAACAATGCCAACTAATACAATAGTAGTTACAGGAGACGCAAAATCTAGTGAAAAAAACCAAATTGCTAGTTTTACTGCCGGAGTTGATAGTGTCAACGATGATAAAACTAAAGCTATCAGTGAGGTAAATACTAAAATTGAAACTTTAATCGCTGCGGTAAAAGAATTCGGAGTAGATCCAGCTGATATTCAAACTCAAAATCTAAGTGTTTATCAAGGTGAGGAAATGTATTATGCAGATAGTGGTTCCCAAAAATCCCGTCCTGGTCAATGGAGAGTAAATAATAGTATTAATATTAAATTACGTGATATTGATAAAGCTTCAGCTTTAGCAACGCTATTAACTGATAGTGGAGCCACTAATGTATATGGTCCTAATTTTGCTATGGAAGATACGAAGGATGTCCAGAATAAGTTATTATCCAAAGCGGTTGAAGACGCTAGAACTAAAGCTGAGCTAATGATTGCTGGTACTGGTAGGAAATTAGGGAAAGTGATTAGTATTAGTGAGGGTGGAGTATCAAGCGGAAACTATCCTATGTTGATGGAAGCACGAGGTTTTGGGGGTGGAGGAGATGTTCCAGTAGAACCAGGAAGTACAAATGTATCTGCTAGCGTAACAGTAATTTTTGAACTTCAATAATTAATGAATATAAAAATATAAGTCTTCTAATATTATACTTTTGGAGATATTTTGTATTGCTCTATTTTATATAAACTCCTATTTATCTACAGTGAGTTAGATGTTATAATTCTTTTATGTTTGAACTTTCTCAAAAAGCTAAATACGCTTTAACATTTTTAAATTTTTTGTCTAATCAGGATAACAAAATTTATTCATCTGTTAAGATAATTTCAAATCAAACGGGACTACCTTATCGGTTTTTATCTCAAATTGCGGTAGATCTAAAACGAGCTGGAATTGTTGATGCTAAAGAAGGCAAAGGTGGGGGTTACTATCTCAAAAAACTATTAGATAAAGTTAGTTTAAAAACTATGGTTGAAGCGGTTGATGGAAAAGTGGGATTTGTAGAATGTCAGATTGGAGAATTTTGCGGTAACCAGGATTATTGTCACAGTCGTGGTAAATGGGATGAGATTAGAAATGAAGTGGCCAAAGTTTTAGAAAAGTTTAAAGTAAGTGAAATAGTATAGTAATGTCATTGCGAGCCGTTCAAGTGCTTAAAACACCTGAACGCGTGGCAATCTAATAGAATCAATTAGACTTTAAAATCATACTACTTTCAACAGATTCTCACGTTGCCATATTATCTATAATTTTGTATGGCTTCTCAGAATGACACTTAAAAAAATGTTACAAATTTCCAACCTTCATGTTTCCATTGCCGATAAAGAAATTATTAAAGGTTTAGATTTAACTATTAAATCAGGAGAAATTCATGCTCTTTTGGGTCCAAATGGCTGTGGGAAATCTAGCTTGGCTTACGCTTTGGCGGGACATCCAGCATACACAGTTAAAATCCCAATTTCTAAATGCAGAATTGAAAATGTGGATTTACTAGGCATGTCTCCTGATAAGCGTGCTAAGGCGGGGCTTTTTCTGGTTTTTCAAAATCCTGTAACTCTTGATGGAGTAGGTATCATGAACTTTCTACGCAGTATTTATAAACAAGTCTACCCTACTGATAATATGGCCCTATTCGAGTTTAGACAGCTGGTGGAAAAAGAAGCTAAGTTGGTTGGACTTAAACCAGAACTTTTGACTAGAAACGTCAATGAGGGTTTTTCGGGAGGTGAACGCAAACGACTGGAAGTGTTACAACTTCGACTTTTGCGACCTAAATTTGCCGTTGTTGACGAGATTGATTCTGGGCTTGACATTGATGGTTTAAAATCAGCAGCTTTAGCGATTAATCAAAGTGTTAAACAATTCAACATGGGCTGTTTAGTAATAACTCATCATCAAAAATTATTGAAATACTTAAAGCCTAATATGGTACACGCGATGATTAGTGGGAAAATCATAGCAACAGGTAAAGAAGAATTATTAGAAGAAATAGAAAATAAAGGATATAAAAAATTCCAAATGTCATCCTGAAACTGGCTGTAAGCCAATATTCAGCATGACACAATATGTGTCAAAATTTATTTCAAAATTTTCACCAGACAATAAAGATACTTCCTTGTCTAATAACTCTTATCATTATAGTTTGAAAGATAAAACTAACTATATTTCTAAACCAAAAAAAGGGTTGGATGAAGCGGTAGTTCGGATGATTTCGGCCAGCAAACAGGAACCCTTGTGGATGCTTGATTATCGTTTACGAGCTTATCATCAGTATTTAGAAAAACCTCTGCCCTCTTGGGGTGTCGATTTATCAGAACTTAACTTTGATGATATTTATTATTATCTTAAGCCAAAAGTAACAGAGCAAAAGAAGTGGTCTGATGTTCCTGATGATATCAAAAATACTTTTGAGAAGTTAGGTATTCCTCAAGCAGAGAGAGAAATGTTGGCAGGTGTTAAATCTCAATATGATAGTGAAGTTATTTATGGCTCGTTACAAACACAATTAGCAAAACAAGGAGTGATTTTTCTTAGTATGGATGAAGGTTTAAAACAATATCCAGAAATAGTTAAAAAATATTTTGCGTCTGTAGTAGGGATTGGAGACAACAAATTTGCTTCCTTAAATACAGCGGTTTGGTCAGGCGGGTCATTTCTTTATGTTCCGGAAAATGTAGAAGTTGAATTACCTTTGCAAGCTTATTTTCGTATTAATTCCAAACACGCCGGTCAGTTTGAGCGAACTCTAATTATTGTGGAAAAAAATGCTAAGGTTCACTATGTCGAAGGTTGCAGTGCGCCAGCTTATACTGATGATGCCCTACATAGTGCAGTAGTAGAAGTGATTGTAAAAGAAAATGCTCGTTGCCAATACACAACTATTCAAAATTGGTATCCTAATGTGTATAACCTAGTGACCAAAAGAGCCAAAGTAGAAACTCAGGCAAAAATGTATTGGGTGGATGGTAACCTAGGCTCCAAAGTAACTGCCAAATACCCATGTTGTGTGTTGGCTGGAGAAAAAGCTCATGGAGAAATGCTGTCCATTGCTTTTGCCAAAAAAGGTCAAATATTAGATAGCGGAGCCAAAATGATTCATCTAGCATCAGATACCACCAGTCAGATTGTTTCCAAATCTATTTCTATGGATGGCGGAAGATCTAGTTATCGCGGCATAGTACAAGTTACCCCCAGAGCTTATCGTTGCCGATCAAAAGTAAATTGTGATGCTTTGATTTTGGATAATAAATCCCGCAGTGATACCTACCCTACTAATCAGATTTTAAATACAGATACCATTTTGGAACACGAAGCAACTGTTTCTAAAATTTCTCAAGAACAGCTTTTTTATTTACAAAGTAGAGGACTCTCTGAAAAACAGGCAAGTTCTGTAATTATTGCTGGTTTTTTGGAGCCAATAGTCTCACAGCTGCCTATGGAATATGCGATTGAATTAAATCGGCTAATTGAATTGGAGATGGAAGGGGCGGTGGGGTAATTCCAATGAATGTCATTGCGATTCCGACTTGTCGGGAATGGCAATCTAATGACAAAGTTTAGATTCGATATTTCTTTTTTTGCTTGTCCAAAGATTAATTTAGCTATTTTATTTGACAGCAAATAAAATAGCTAAAAAGAAACTGCGCTTTATAAATCGGTCTTCTAAAAAGATGATTTGCTCATAATATATCATCTAAGCATCCCTCAGAGGATTGCAGATGATAAAAAACTAAAGAATTCGCAAATCATTTTTTGAAAGCTGCGATTTAAAAAAGCGTTATGAAAATAATAGAATTAAATTATTATGCGACAGATTGTTGTGCTTAAACCAAATCAGACAAAAATAATTGAGTTGATTCTTGATAAAAATAATCAGAATAAAGAACTCTATATTTTTTTCGTGGGTAGAAATATAGATCAATTTATTCTTTCGACTATATCTAAACACTTAAAACCAAATACCATTTCGATCACAATTGTACGGGGAGTTTTATTTGACCAAGCTCAGGCTAAAATTGACGGTATGATTGAAATAGGAGAAAAAATTAAGAATTGTGATGCTTTTCTGGATCAAAAAATACTATTAATCGGAGATCATGCACATGCTGATGTTAGACCACAACTGGAGATTAAAAATAACGAAGTCAAAGCGTCACACGCAGCTTCTATTGGACGGGTAGATAAAGAGCAACTATTTTATCTAATGAGTCGGGGATTAGATTATGACCAAGCAACAGATGAATTAGTTAGAGGTTTTTTTCAAAAGGTTATCAACAATGTTAAAAATTTGAGATTAAAATCTAAATTGGAAAAAGAACTATTAGCATAAAGTATGAATAATATAAATAATATCAACCAATTAATTTCAAATATAAAAAAAATACTACGCACACCTGAATGGTTAATGCCAATCAATTTTATTGAGCAAAGAGATAAATTTATAAGCGAAGAAATTGATAATCCTCAGTTTATCTATCCACAAATTCCAGCAAATGAGCTAAAAGGACATTTAGAGCAACTAAATTATATTGCAGTTGATCCTGATAATGCTGATCACTATTTTCTTAGTCGCCGAATTGAAGAGTTAAAACTAAAACTAAAAATTTTGTTAACTAGAGATCAAGAGGATTATTTCAAATTTGTTAATATGCTATATCCATGTAAGTTTGATGAAATTACAGTTAGTCAAGCAAAGATTGATAGTCAATTTTATGATATATATGACCAAGAGAAAATTGTTGATGCAAATGAATTAGAGAAAATAATTCGAGAATATCTTAGAAACACTTATCAAATCAATGACTGGGAAATAACGACAATCGAGCGTGATGATTTTACCGTCAAACTTCAACCACTGTATAAAAAGATATTTGTTAGTCAAAATTCGAAACAAAGAACAATAAATATTGAATCAATCTTGGCCCATGAGATTGATACTCATTTGATAAGAGCTGTGAATATGCACCAGCAAAATGGAGTTTTAGCAAAACAATTTCCTTTTTATCTCAAAACTGAAGAGGGTTTGGGATGTTTTTTGTCAGATTATTGTACTCAATATGGGGAAATTAGTCGCAAAAAACATGCTGCAAAATATTTAGCTGGAATTACCGCAAAAGTTGATAGTTTCCAAAAAGTATATGAACAACTAGTAAATTATGGTTTGAGTCCAAAGTTAGCTTTCAAACGTACGTTTAGACTCAAAAGAGGACTTTGCGATACTAGTAAGCCGGGAGTTTTTACTAAAGAAGCGATGTATTATGAAGGAATGCTTGAAGTTAAAAAATTTATTGATGAAAATGGAGATGTTAACAAATTATTTGCTGGGAAAATTGGATTGGAGGATATTGATAAAATTGAAGAATATAATAAAGGAATATTACCAAAAAGACTATTAAATTATTTATCAAGCTATGTCTAAATTAAAATCTTACAATCCAGCGAATAATGAAATGCTTGGATCAGTTAAAATTTCATCTGTAAATGAGATCAAACAAAAAGTAAGCAATGCCCAAGATGCATTTATTACATGGGGAGTATTATCTATCAAAAAAAGACTAGAATTGTTAAAGAATGTTTATATTGCTTTAGAAAAAAGACAGGATGAAATTAGTCAATTGGCCTGCCAAGAAATGGGATTTCCCATTCGCGATCAAAAATTATTTGATATGAGTGACGGGCTTAATTATTTTAAATGGTATTTAGAAAATAGTAAAAAAATACTTTCTCCTCAAACTACTTTAGACAATCAAAGTGAAATTCATCAAGTTTATTTTGAACCTTTTGGTGTAGCTGCAATCATTCAACCTTGGAATTTTCCTTTTTGTCAGTGGTCATGGTCGGTAGTGCCTAATTTAATTGCTGGAAATACAGTAGTTTTTAAACACTCAGAGGAATGTCCTTTGAGTGGTAAGTTAATTGAAGAGATTATAAGCTCCACTGATTTACCCAAAGGAGTTTTTAATGAAGTTTACGGAGATGCTATGGTTGGAGAAATATTAACAGATCAAGATATTGATTTAATTGCCTTTACTGGCAGTTTTAAAGTTGGTCAAAGAATTTATCAAAAAGCAGCGTCCAAATTTATCAAAGCCGTTTTAGAGCTAGGTGGATCAGCTCCGGGAATTGTATTTGAAGATGCAGATATTAATAATGCAGTTGAGAGTATTTTCGCCCTACGGTTTACTAATTGTGGTCAAGCTTGTGACGGACTCAAGAGACTTATGGTTCATGAAAGTATTTTTGATAAAGTAGTCGAAAAACTTACAACTTTGCTAAAGTCAAAAATAATTGGAAATCCACTAGATGAAACGACTGATTTTGGCCCTTTGGTTGCTAGGCGTCAACTTGACTTAATTAAAGATCAACTTAAAGATGCTTTGGATAAGGGAGCCAAAGTTATCAGCGGTGGGAAAACCCCAGATAAGCTTTCAGGATCCTATTTTCAACCAACACTATTAACTAACATTAAAAACGATATGAGAGTCTGGACTGATGAAGTGTTTGGACCGGTTTTACCCATTATTTCTTTCAAATCTGAAGAAGAGGCCATTAAGCTAGCCAATGATACTCAATATGGGTTGGGCGGATATGTTTTCACTCAAAATTTAGAAAAAGCAGAGAGAGTGGCAAAACAGATTAAAACAGGCATGGTGAGTATTAATGGAGTTAATTATGTTTGTCCTCATAATCCTTTCGGTGGTTATAAACATTCCAGTTTAGGTAGATTACATGGACATTTTGGTTTACA
>CAYXFC010000028.1:0-9192 GCA_964464155.1 uncultured Pseudomonadales bacterium | reverse complement strand
CTTTCTTAGTTTTCTTTCCTTTATTTAAGTATGTATCACAAAAAAAGATTAATATCTTGGATTCGATTTTATGCTTTGGGGGAATGTTCCTTGGTTATCAAGCGCATTTTTCTGGTCTATTATTGCCTTTAATTGCAGTTTTAATTTGGCTTTTGATGATTAGAAAGCAATTTATAAAATTACTATTTTGCATATCAGGTACCCTTTTTTCATTTATACCCACAATTATTTTTGATTTCAGACACGATTTTCTTAATACTAAGGGGGTTTTAGCGTTTTTAATATCAAATCAGAAATCAGGGGAAATAATTTATATTAAAATGTTTTGGAATAATTTTGTGATAACCATAGAAAATATTGGTAAAATTATCTTTGAGCAAAATACTTATATATTAATAATATTTACTGGGATTATTTGTCTAAGCATATTTTTATTGTTCGCTCAAAAACCTAAACAGCAAGTCTTTATTATTCTGTGGCTGATTTTAAGTATTATTTTCATAAGTTTATACAAAAAAACTTCACCTGAATATTATTTTATTATTCAATTGCCTGCAATTTTATTTATTATAAGTATGTTGTTAACTAAATTATTAAATAGTAATAAGAAGAGGATATTATTTATTATTATCTTTTCCGTTTATAGTTTTTTGATTATTCAAAAAACAGCCATTGAGGCTAACTCTATTAACTTAGGCAATCAATTTAACACAGCTAAATTTCTTAAAAATAATAACACTTACAATATCGCCAAATTTGAATATGATATGGAACCAGTTGATCAATTGGGCTTAAAATATTTATTTCGAGATTTTAATTTTGATAAGAATGGCTTTATAGTTCATTTGGTTTATCCCCATCTTAGGCATGGATTATCGGATAAAATATTTGGGCCTTTAGCTGTGTGGTTTGATCCAAGGGAGCAAAATCATAACTACTTAGAATTATCTAGCTTGATTGTGAGCATTCCCCTTAGAGTTAATCTTTATCAAAATTATCAAGACGAAAAACTATATAATGTTAACAGTTTATTTAGTGTTTTAGTGGATAAACAAAAAATAGGTAATTTAATTGTTATCGATAGACGGCTAAATGAAAAAGATTATGAGCGTTTCAGTGAGCTGTTGCTAAGTTGTGATATCAAACATAATTGTCAAAATACTGATAAACACTGGACCGGAGTTGTTGGTACAGATGGAACTGCCCAACTAAGAAGAGAAATGGACACTTTGTTAATATTTTATCCAGATCACGAGTTAACTTCCGACCAATCAGAACAAGTTAACCAAATCGCGGTTATTAAAAAATAATTTACTTGATTGAAAAACCAAATTGCTTAATTGCTTCCAACTGTTCTGGTGTAATTTGTTTTGTTCTATCAATTCTGACAAATAATTCAGTAACCTTATCATTTTTAATAACATTGATATAATTGTGTAGAGTTAGTGATTGTTCTCTGCTTCCATAAACAAATTCTGGCATATTAATAGTTAACATGTCTTGATAGTCTTTTTTTAAGTCTGGCACAGATTCTTCCCATGGATAGTAGACAATTTGGCGAGTGGCAGGCTTCATCCCAGTATTCCAATAAATTAATGACTCTGATGTCAATACGGCCAATCGATCTTGAGGTTGGTGTAAAATCTGTAAAATTCTAGCATAATCTTCGAAATTACTATAATTTATATAATATTCAGTTGCTGTATCTTTAGTTTCAAAATAAGGCATTGAGCGATTAGAGAAAAGAATTATAAAAGCTATGAATCCCAATACTTTTGCAACTAATTTATATTTTGAAACTAAAATTACGTTATTAAAAAGAAAGATAGTAAATACAATCCAAATTCCTAACCATGGTAATAAATGAAAACCTTCATAAATTGTGGCACTGGGATTATTTACTCTAGTATTACTAATTATTGCGACAAGATAAATAAATAAAATTAAACTTAATTTCTTTTTCTCTTTTCTTACCATCCACAAGCTAACACCAAAAATAATAAATCCCATGGTAATAGCCATTGTTTGACTAAACCAAGGCCTGTTCCAAACTAAAAAAGGTAAAACCAATAGTGAAGCTTTTTGTAGTGGGGTTTTAAGCGAGTTTAGTTGTGGCATTGCATAAACAGTGTTGTTATAAATTGTTTCTCGATACCAATCTAGGGGGTTTATTAAGCAAAACAATAAGAATGTCGGCATAATTATCCCTGCAATTATAGGTAATGAATCTTTTTTAATTCGATAAATCCAGATGATTAATATCAATAATAAAAAGGGCCAAAGAGGTACTAGATTGAAACCACATATAAAAATACTTAATCCCAAGAAATACAAATAAATTTTAGGTATATTCTTTTTACTCCATAACATTTGCAGGGTGTAAAAAAAGATAAACATTGCGGGATATAGAGCTAATGATTCAGCTAAAACTTGGTTCCCTAAAAGTGAGTACTTCAACATTTCAATAACCGTCCAAGCCGACAAACCTTGCCAACGAAAAAAATAAACTAAAATTGATCCCCATATAAACGTATATAAAAAGATGGCCTGACGATGCCTTTTAATTAGCATAGGCATATTAGGCGGACTGCTCACTTTTTGTACCACAGCTGAAAATAAATAAGGGATTGGTTGGTGGTTGGAAGAAAGACCTGTATAGAGTTTATAATTCTGATTTATATATTGTGCAAAAATAATATGGTCTTCTTCGTCAACGAAATGAATAGAAAAACTGTATGATTGAGATATTTTATAAGCAAAAGCAGAAATGATCAAAAAAATTATTAGTAGCCAAATTTTTGCTAATTTAATCATAAATAATAGAATTATATTTTTCTATACATATTTTCCCTCTTTAATAACGTAACTGTAATAATTACGATAAATACAATTGCAAACAAGGCATTAGGATTTGTAACTACAAAAACAAAACGGTTAATAAAAAAAGGTATGGTTTGTGAAGTAATTCATTTCTAGAAATTGTATATCCACTAACTAATTTTATTGGATTGGGGTCTAGAAAAACCTGATCATTATTTGATCCTCCGATTAGTTCCAATTCTACATTATATTTTTTATTTTTTGAATCATTAATGATTGGAAATCCAAAAGGAAAATAGGGCTCGCCTTCGATATTAAACGCCGAACGCTGTGATTCAAATAGAAGATTATTTTGTTCATCTAAAAGTCTAAAAGTTAATATTGCCGGAGTTTTTTCGTTTTGATGAGCAGTTAGATAAGCATCGCCACCATAATACATTTGTACTGTTATGGTTGCCAAATTTGGCTTACTTGCTCTAAAAGGCATTTTAATATTATCTGCTAGTAATTTATTTGGTTTGAAACTGTTAATACTCAAAGGATTGTTAATATGATTAACAACTTGAAGTGTAGGGGTAAAAGATCCTAAATAGATAATAGATATTAAAAGTATTAGAAAAAAAGAAATAAATATTGGTCTAGCTATTTGCCATCTACGATTGATTAATACTTTTTTTAAAGACACAGCCTTAATTAGGTTATTGTTTTTGCCAGCAAAATAAAGATATTCTACAGACCAGTATAAAATTGTTGCCACAGACAAGCTTATTGTTGTTGTAATAATTAAACTTATAATTTCTACCCAGGCTGAGGATTTAATATAAGTTATATATGGATCGATTATTTTAGCAACGATTTCCACACAACTTAGATGAGTCAGGTAAAAAGAATAACTAACCATTCCAATATAGGTTAAAATTTTATTCGAAAATATATTAGATACTATATTATTGGGAATGATTGCGGCAATAATGACAATTCCAATCACAACGCTTGAGATTAAATAATATAAATTAATAGTATGATAGTTTGAACTATTGCTAAATAAATTATCAGCCCACTGTACAGCAAGTAAAGCAACAAGCACTAATATACCAATATATTTATTTTCAAAGATTATTTTAATTTTATTCCACAGCAAACCTCTGTTTTTATACAAAGTGCCTACAACTACTCCAACAACAAAGCCAACTCCTCTACTAAAATAAAAATCAAGCAATGTATGATTGGCAAGTGCAGCCTTATCTAGATCGAATATTATTTTGATAAAGGCAATAATTATTAATATGTTTATCCATATTGAATTTCTTTTACTTAACTTAATAATGGGAATTACAGCTATTGGAAACAAAAGATAAAATATAACTTCTGGAAGTAAGCTCCAGAAAACCGATGAAAGATTTGAATAATATTTTGCAAAAGAGGTTGTTAGGGTAATATTTGATAAGAATAAATATAAGTGATCAATAAAACTTTTAAGAAAGAGACGTGAGCTGAATAGACTGCTGATAAATACTAAAAGAAATTGCAGTGATAAAAAAACACCAAATAGATACCATCCGATTTTATTTAGAAATGTATACTTTCTATATAGTTTCCATCCGGTTGAATAAGCTAGGGCTATAATTATTAGTAATGGGATTTGTAAATAAAAATTAATTCCAAAAGCTTGGACTAATGTTAAAAACAAACATACAACTATAAAAACTGGGAAAATACGCGTATATCTTTTGCGTAAAAACTTCCAGGCACTATCAATATTGGCATATAGTAGAGCCATAAAAAACCCGCATAATACAAACAAAATTTGTACAGAATTAGGCCCAACTTGAAATAGTCTATAAAACAGATTTGCAATAGGTAATGGAAAAACTTTTTCAGCTTCAAATCCTGAGTGTGATAAAAATACCGATAAAGCTGCAAACCCCCTTAAACCGTCTAAAGCTTTAATTCTTAAACTCATATTATTTGTTAAATAATTTAGTTTGTTTATATAGTAAATGATGGAAAAGATTAAAAAGTGTACTTAGCCCATACTCAACAGAATTATAAAAATTTGCAGATGAAGCTTCAGGAAAATAACGAACAGGTACGGGGATTTCTCCAATTCTTAGTTTATTGGCCACTGCCGAGATCAAAAGTTGCTGGTCAAACACAAAATTATTGGACATGCGCATAAAGGGAATAGTTTTCAAAGCTTTGGCCGAATAAGCTCTAAAACCAGTGTGATACTCTGACAAATTTAATCCCAAAAAAATATTTTCAGCTATGGTTAAAAACCTGTTCCCATAGTATTTCCACCAGGGCATACCACCAGCCAAAACTTCTTCTCTAGTTCGAATACGAGAACCTAGCATAATATCAAAACGGTTTTGTAAAATTGGCCTAACCATTTCTTCTGTGAGAGTGGCGTCGTATTGATAGTCAGGATGAATCATGACCACAATATCCGGTTTTCTTTTCAAAGCTTCCCAATAGCAGGTTTTTTGGTTGCCACCATATCCTAAATTTGCCGGATGACTAAAAACCGTTAGCTTTAATTTTTGGGCAATTTTTACAGTATCATCATTTGAACCATCGTCTACTAAAATAATTTCATCAACAATACCTTGGGGAATGTCCCTAACAGTTTTTTCTAAAGTCTTACCAGCGTTATATGCTGGCATGATTACGATAATTTTTTGTTTTTCCATAAAATAAACGACAAAGTTATTATTATAACTAAGCTCAGAAATGATATCAAATTAGCAAATTTTCTAAGCGGTGTATTGCCATATTTTAATACTATGTTATGGTATCCTTTAATAAGAGGAACTGCAATACGCCCTCTATAAAGGGGAATTTGTTTATTCACTCCGTCAATATACATCTGCCATCCTGGATAATATACAACTTTGGTAACTAAATCAGCATGGTCAGAAATAACATTACTGGTAAACACAAATTCGTTTGATTTACGACTGAGTAATTGGTTTTCACTTTCACCACCAATATTCATGATTTGTTCTTCTTTCCATTCCAATTTGACCTCATGTTTTCCAAGCGGTAAATTAAAAATAATACTTCCCTGGCTTTCTTCGACTTTAGCCTCGACCCCATCAATTGTACTTGTCCAACCTGGATACAAAGGCACATTAGTTTTTAAGTAAACAAAAGGTGTAGTTACGTTAGTTTCAAATTCTAGGTGATAAGGTTCCTGATTTGTAATTTTCACAGTTGCATTACCAGTAATTGGAATTACTTCTTTGGGCTTATCATCATCATATGTCAAGAAATCTTTAGGAGCATACTCATCATTTTGGTTGCTAGTTGATGTATTATTCCAGTATTCAGTTTCCGTTTTATATACATACTCGTTGACTCTAAGATAATTACGGTTATTGTAAAAAAGTATTGCAATAATTGGTATTATTATTAAAAGTTTATGTTTAACAGATTTAACAATACTGATAATTAAAGCGCCAACTAAACCAACAACAAAGATAGTTATTTCTAAATGTTTCCAGGGCAAATCAATAACCATGATTTTATTAATAAACTGGTAAAAACTTTGACTATAAACCGTTGACATAAATAAACCGTAAACAAACAATAAAAGACAAAAAGCTAACAAAGCTAATTTAGTCGGGGAGTAGTTTACCTTTAATAATTTTAATTTAAATATTTTTTTAATAAGAATAGATAATATTATTATAAGAGCTAAAAAAACTACTAACCACTGACCTAAGCCAAGCTGAAAAGACATATCATCTATATTGCCAGGCATAGAAAAACCATAACCCCATTTGGAATAAAATAACTGTTTTAGGGTTACAAAATGATCTTGATAGTAAGTACCTAAAATGGTTGAAAATAAAGTGAACCGGCGCTCAACAAAAGCCGGTAGCCAATAATAAGCAGTTAAACCAATTGTAGAAATAACCGCAATAATTGCCGAAAATACTAAACTGCGTTTTTGATTACTTAATAAAAATAATACTAAAAACCAAAGTAAAACTGGAACAATGATCAAAATTAAAATCATAATGTGAGACAAAATAATTGCGCTAAGTGATGTAGTTAAAAGTAAAATATATATCCAGCGCTTTTTGCTACTTAATGCCAGTTGGTAAAAGCTTAAAAACAGTGTAGGTAAAAAAATAAAAGTAAAAGCTTCTCCCAAAGCAGCTCTGACGAAAATATCTACAAAACGATAGGGCGCAATTTGATAAATTAAAGTGGCAAAAAAAGCACCAATTTTATTTTTTGATATCACAAATGTAAACCAATACATAGTAAGAGCGGACAAAAGATAACTAACAATAAAAGCAAATTTGATAGCATTAGCTAAATTCGGGAAAAGCGTGTAGTAAACTTCAGCGACCCAAAAAGGCAGACGGTAGGTAAACACAAAAAGAGGATAACCATTTCCATCCAAAGCTGTGCTTGCCCAGCGTACTGGAAATTGACCATCGACTAATCCCTGGTGAAAATGCATCAAGCGTACGATCTGATGTTCTCCATCGTGACTGGTAAAAAATCCTGTATGGAAAAGCGATTTAAGTGTAAATAAAGAGATAATAATAAGTGATAAAATCAGTAGTTTATGTTTCATCAAAGAAATTGTAACATTAATAGAGTTAATTTATGCACAAACTGAACTGGAAATTACTACTACTGTTTATAATTGGTTGTTTAATTTTATTTTTTCCTCTGTGGCGGTGGGATTTTTTTCAAAGCATGGATGGTGAATTACACTTAGGTAGAATTGGAGTTTATACCCATGAGTTAAGACAAGGACAATTTCCTGTGCGTTGGAGTGAAATCCTAAATTATGGTTATGGTTCTCCAATATTTAATTTTGTTTATCCCTTACCTTATTTTTCAGCCTCCATATTACATCTTATTGGATTGCCACTTAGTTTCAGTATTAAAATAATCATAATTTTGAGTTGGATTCTATCTGGGATATTTATGTATTTAGCATTATCTAAATGGACGAAAAACAAATTAGCTTCGGTAATAGGAGCTTTATTTTATATAGCTATGCCATATCGAATTATGGATGTTTATGTACGGATGGCTTTTGGGGAGCATGTTGCTTTTGTTTTTCCACCTCTAATAATGCTGGGTTATCTTTATTTTAAACAGGATAAAAATATCAATGGTTTATTTTGGGTAACGATTGCTGTTGCTGGCTTGATTTTATCTCATAATGCTTTGGCAATTATGTTTTTAATTTTGTTATACGCAATAGCAATTTTTGATTTAGGAATTAAAAATATTAAAAAAATAAGTTTTTTAAGTCTTGCTTTTTTTGGTGGTCTTTTAATTAGTGCCTTTTTTTGGCTTTCTTCCCTTTATGAAATGAAATATACCTTAACCAAAATATATCTCAGCGATAAAAATTTCCATGATTATTTCCTAAATTTAGCTCAAGTCTGGTGGATGCCATGGAGTTTTTCAAACAAACATACTCCGACATATATAGGGATATCTGGATTGATAACTACTTTGTTGGCCATTATAACTGTACTAAAAACTAAATCGAAAACAATTATTTTTCTATTAGTATTTTTAGGATTAACCATATTTATAACTACGCCATTAAGTGTTTGGTTCTGGGAAAGAATACCGATTATCCAGTTTTTCCAAACACCATGGCGTTTTTTATCAATCGCAGTTTATATTATTAGTTTATTAATTGCATATTCATTAAAAAATAATAAAAATTACATTTTAGGAATTATTTTAGTAGTAGTTTTATTAATTGAAGTTGTACCAAATATTAAAGTTTCCAAGTTAATGTCAGTGGATGACTCATATTACAATAATTATCCTCTAAGCACTACCTGGCATCATGAGGGAGCCCCAATCTGGACAGCTGGGGAAGCAACTGAATTTCCACCACAAAGATTTCAACTTTTGGGTGATGGTGAAATTAAGTTTAATCAAGAAAATACTTTAGCTAAAAATATTAAAGTATTTGCAAATCAGGATTCAAGGTTAATTTACAACCATTATTATTTCCCTGGCTGGAAAGTTTTTGTTGATCAAAAACCAGTTGAAGTTCAATTTCAAGATCCACAATATCGGGGGTTAATAACCTTTGATATTGCCAAAGGCAATCATAACGTTGAAATTATTTTTGGTAAAACCAAGATAAGACTGGTCTCGGAATTTTTGAGTTTAATAGGTATACTATTCTTTATAGGTTTAACTATTAGAACAAATTTTAGAAGTAAAATTTAATTAGAATATGAGATTGAATTATTTATATCTTTCATTAATTATTTTGTTAGCTATAGGACTACGTTTTTATCACCTTACTACAGTCCCATCGGGGTTTTTAAATGATGAAGCAGCCATGGTAGATAATGCATAGTCTTTACT
>CAYXFC010000027.1:0-9294 GCA_964464155.1 uncultured Pseudomonadales bacterium | reverse complement strand
TATCACTATCAACAGAAAATTGAGCTACCGTCACCTGATCGTTTTTCAAAGAATCAATTAAACTAATAAAGTTTAGTAAACTTGCTTCATCCGGAAATGAGTCTTGTAACGTTTCTCTATCTATCTGACTGATATCAATCATTTGTTTGAGTAAAGCCATGTCCTGACTACTCATAGAACTAGTCAGGCTTTGACTTCTGAGCTTGGAAACCTGTTTAGCTTTTGATGGAAGTGTTAAAATTAAAAAAACCATACCACCTAAACTTAAAATTAGAATTATTAAACCAATTATTAAGCCTATCATAGAACCTGATTTGGTATTTTTGACTGTCTTTTCTGGAGTTGATGGTTTGATTTCTTTAGTTAAAGTCATTTTAGATAAAATATTACTACTTTTTACTAGTATCAGACTCTTTCAGACTAAAATTGATCTGAAAAGGAATTTTTGTCTCTTCTACAAAACTGGATGCAGGTAAGGCTACGGTTCCTACCCCAGATACTTGCTCAAGAGACTGCTTAAAATCAAGTAAACTATTTCTATTATCAGCCAGTCCTATCACATCCCCTTTTTTCTCAGTTAGTTTCATATTAATTTGAGCAATTTTGATACCAGTTTTTTGCAAAGCATTAATTGAATTAATTAACTCCAAAGGAAACTGGTCATTGGGTACAAGTGCAATAACTAAACTAGATAAAGTATTTACTTGGTTAGTCAGCTCAATTGTTTTAGAATTAGCTGGAGTAATTGATTGTTTTTGGGCAATTATTCCCTGTTCTTCCTTTTGTAACCAAAACCAGGTAGCTCCTAAAGCTGCAACAATTAATAAGCTACCAACTGCCAATAACCAAACAATATAATTAAATAAATTAATAAACGATCTAGAAGTATGTTTAGAAACCACATCAGCGGGTAGCAAATTGATAGTTTGTTGGTCGGAAGGTGGAGTAATATCTCTAATAGCTGCCGAAATTCCTAACAAATAGGTATTAGCTACGACGGGAGCGGCGGTAATTGGCAAATTAAAGCCATTTACAGGAACACGTAGTGTAGATAATTGCTTGACTACATTTTGAGATAAACCAACCCCTCCTACTAATAAAGCAGAAACTGAAAAGTCCCGGTAATAAGTCATCATATGTAATATGGTCCGACTAATGCTTTCAGCTAATTTAGTACTATGATTGACTACTGATGTAGCTACCACCTCACAACCTTTAACCAAAGTCAAAATTGCATCTTTTTGGCCTACATGTATTAAAATTCGACACACGGATCCACAATCGCACAACTGAACCATAGCTAAAGCTGGAGTCTCAACCACATCAACTTCTAAATCTAATTGGCTAATAAGGTCAATATAACTATGCACAATATTCCTTTGTACGGCTTGAAATAAAATATGACTTTGATCATCCATTTGTAGTATTTTCCAGTCTAAAACTGCATCTTCAAGCTTGAAAGGTAAATATTCTTCTGCTGCAAATCTGACTGCTTCGTCAATTTCCTGTTTTTTTAACTTAGGTAATATCAACGATTTGGAAATAACTGCATCTTCTGGAATAACTAAAATTAAGCCTTTGGGATGTTTTGGAGTTTGATTAAAAAGTTCAGTTAAGGCAGTGATAACCGCTTTACCATCTTGGATTTGGCCTCTAGATATGGCTTCATCTGGCAAAGCTTGAGATTTGGCAACTGTCAATTTTTTAGCATCAAAATCTACTTGTACTAAATCAATGGCGGTATTAGAAAATACGAGAGCAGTTCGTATCATATAAGATATACAGCAAAATAAGTGGAATAATCACCACCTGTTACTATTACAACATATTAGTCGTCAAATGGCAAAGAGAATATGAGATCAAAAAACTATCATGGTTTTATCTAACAAATTTTATTATCATAGTATTAATGTCCTTTTCAAAAAACACTACCCAATCCGGACAACTTCTTATTGAGGTTATGATTGCCAGTGCCATCTTTGCAATTTTGTCAGCTGCCATTATTTCCTTAGTTGTCTTGCTATACCAGACTGTTGCCGATGTACGCATCAAAACTATCGCTAGACACCTAGCTATCCAGCAAATGGAACTAATCCATAATATTCCCTATACATCGCTAGGTACCACTAATGGAATTCCAGCTGGTTCAATTCCAGAGTTTAGCGCTGTCAATCGTAATGGTTTTATATTTACTATTCATACCAGTGTTATTTATGTTGATGACCCTTTTGACCAAATTTCTCCTCAAGATTTGCTTCCCACTGACTATAAACAGGTTCGGGTTGACATTACTTGGGATGAACAATTAGGCCTTTATCATGAACCTATAGTGCTAGTTAATTTAATTTCTCCTAAAGGGGTAGAGACTACAAATGGCGGCGGTACTTTGTCAGTGTTTGTAATTAACTCATCAGGCATTCCCATCAGTTCGGCATCTATACATATTACCAATACTGCAGTAAATCCCAACATTGATATTACTCTTCAAACTGATCATAACGGTTATCTTATTTTACCTGGAGCCCCTCCTTGTCCAGCATGTTATAACATTAGCGTTACAAAGTCTGGTTATTCAACAGATAAAACCTATACTACAAGCGAAATTGCCAATCCCAACAAAGGACCGTTGACAGTTACTCCAAATTATTTAACTGAATCTACTTTTATGATTGATCGCTTAGCAACGCTTAATATAACTAGTTATAGTGGTGATAGAACTTTCATCTTAGCCCCAAATAGCTTATTTAGGTTAACTGGATCCAAAACTATCGGATTGGATAGTATGGATAATCCCGTTTATAAATTTGACCATACATTATCTACTGGCTCTAATGCTACTTACCCGATTACTGATCTGGAATGGGATACCTATATTTTGACTGTACCTAATAGCACAAATAAACAAATTGCTGGCGTATATCCTCACCAACCCATGATTATTACTCCTGCTAATCAAACTGCATTGTCAGTCAGTACTATACCGATTAGTAACCATAGTTTACTGCTTAGTTTACAAGACGCATCTGGAAGTGCCATAGCTTCAGCCTCTGCAATTTTGCAGTTACTAAACTATCCAATAGCTACAGTGTCCAGTGGTTTATCAGGCAATCCTAATTTTGGACAGGCGTTTTTTAATACTTTAAGCAGTGGAAGTTATGAATTTACTTTAATTCATCCTGAATACATGAATTTAACTGGTTCTATTTTGGTCAATGGATATACTAACGATACTCTGATTATGACTAAAAAGTAATAAATAAATTAGATTATGCAAATTAAATACTTGAATAATATTAACAGTAAAGGTTTTACTTTTTTAGAGTTAATAATTGTAACTGCAATTGTAATGGTGGTGTTAGCCACAGTTTTTTTGTTGCAAAATTTTTTATTAACCCAACAGACGACTACTTTTCAGTCATTTTTGGATGTTGAAAACGCCAACGCCGGAGTAGAGCAAATGGTAAGAGAAATCCGTAATGCCAGATATGGAGATGATGGTTCTTATCCTTTACAAATTTGCAGCGACCAGAATTTGACTTTTTTTACTAATGCTGATAATGATGATTTATCTGAAAAAGTACAATATTATCTGGATGGTGGAGATCTAAAAAAGGCTGTCACCAAACCATCAAGTTATCCAATTAATTATAATTCTTCAGCAACGATTACTACCATAGCCAGAGGAATCGTTAATGGCGCTGAGCCAATATTTAGTTACTACAACAATAGTTTTACTGGTACTGGAAATAGTCTAAATGCTAGTTTACGTCAATTGCAAACGAGACTAATTAAGATTACTCTAGTTACTAATCAAACTGTTAACCAGGACCAAGGTACCGATTATACGGTAACCGCTTTTGCTCAAGTTAGAATGCTAAAGGATAATTTATGAAAATTAAAAATTGTGAACGCGGTTCTATTACTGCTCCACTTCTTATTATTTCTACTGCTTTTATTATTGTGATTTACGGTCTGCTATTTATGATTACCACTCAATTTGAAAATGTGCAGCGCCAAACTCAATATGATCAAGCATTATCTATTGCTGAAGCTGGTATTAATTATTACCGTTGGCATTTAGCTCATGCCCCTAACGACTACCAAGACGGTACTAATCATGATGGCCCATATTTACACCAATTTATTGATAGTCAAGGTAAAGAATTAGGTAGTTATGAATTAACAATTGATCCGCCCATTAATGGATCTGCCATTATTACTTTACATTCTACTGGCTGGACTAATCAAAACCCAGAAATTAAACGTAAAATAACAGCTCAATATGGCATCCCATCTTTGACTAAATATTCTTTCTTGACAAATGCCAGCAGCTGGTATGGAGAAGGTATTACTGTTAATGGTCGAATTCATTCTAATAACGGCATAAGGATGGACGGAATTAATACATCTATAGTTTCTAGTTCGCTGCAACAATACCATTGTGGCAGCGAAACTGGTTGTTCCCCAACCCAATGGAAACCTGGAGTCTGGGGATCTGGACCTAATTATTCCATGTGGCAATTCCCAGTAGCATCGATTGATTTCGATGCCGTTTTTTTTGATCTGGCAAATATGCGCGATCAAGCTGATGCTGTTGGAATACATTTAAATGATTCACGCAGTGAAGGTTATCATTTTGTATTTAGAAATACAGGTTCTGTAGATATTTATAAAGTTACTAGAACTGATTCTTTCCATGGCTATACTGCTAACGAAGGTTGCCGCCGTTTGAATCAAAAAATTGACCGTGAATCATTTGTTGCCAGCTATCAATTGTCACAAAAGCAGCTTTTTTTTGTTGAAGACCAAGTTTGGGTAGAAGGCATTATTAAAGGTAAAGTGACAGTTGTAGCTGCTAAATTCCCCCTTCAATCTAATCAAACTAATATTATTATTAATAATAATTTAGTTTATGCCGCCAAAGATGGCAGTAATTCTATTGGTCTTATAGCCAGTAATGACGTGATCTTTAATCGTGATTTACCTAACAATTTTGAAGTCGATGGGGCTTTGATGGCCCAAGAAGGAAAAGTGATTCGTCACGGCTACCTATGGAATTGTGGTAGTTCTGCCAACGCAGTACGCAATAGTTTGACTATCTATGGCTCCCTATTATCATTTCAGAAATCATACTGGAACTTTGGGACAGCACCTGATTCAGGGTTTAGAACTCGGATTATAACTTATGATGCTAATTTGTTGTATGCTCCTCCGCCCTATTTTCCAACAGATGGAGAATATGAATTTATAAGCTGGAAAGAGGACTAAATTACTTGCCCACACAAAGTATTTGAAACAATTACCCGCCTGCTCCCAGTTACTGAATATGCTTCACAACTAAATGGTTGTATGTTTTCTGGTTCTGTTCCTTGATGCCAAGGATTAGTATTACTCACAATTGGTGTGGCGGTAGTTTCATAAGTAACTGGTGGTTTGGGTGTTGCAAATACAGGTGGTGTACTTTTTACTACCGTAATTTGTTCCTGCTGATATGTATCTTCTAGGGTAATTTGCAGCAGGTCTAATATTTCCGATGGCAATTGAGTAGTATCTACTATAATTTGCCTCCCGTTAGAAGATGTCAAACTAATTGCTAAATCAGTGCCAATATAGGCTACTAAGCTATCAAAATCCAAATTATCGATATCTTCAAAAAATCGCTTTATTTTCTCTTTGTCCCAAAATTGGGTAAAGGTACCAAATGGCGTTTTGATGGTAACTTGGCCACTTCTGTCTACAATTACTTCATTATTGCCATCATTAAAAGAAACTACTGTTACTGAGTTGGATTGTTTGACTAACTCTTTCGGCTTAAAAACCAATACTAAAGCCACTATTAAAATAATAATGCTTATTCCAAATAGAATAATTACTATGGATTTGTGCTCGTTTATCCAATCTGTTATTTTCATTTTAATATTTTATTAAAATTTATTTTACCCCCATTCCCTTACTTGGTCCCTGTATTTGACCCATCACAGAATAAATTGGTGCAATAATCATAATCACCATCGCCCCTACTGCCACTCCAATTACCAGCATAATAATGGGTTCCAAAATAGTGGTAAACTCTTTTAATTTTTCTTCCAGTTCTGCTTCATAGTAATCAGAAAGATCCATAAGTACGGAGTCTAGAGTGCCGGTTTTTTCTCCAGTTTTGATAGTTTGCACCATCAAAGAAGGGAATGTTTTTTTGTTAGTAGATAGTACATCGGCAATAGTTTTGCCCTCAGAAACTCCTTTTTCAAATTGAGCAGCCACTCTTTGCATATCAAATTGGGATAATGTTTTGGACGCAATTTGTAGTGCAGAAACTATAGAAACTCCAGATTGTAGCAAAGTAGCCAGAGTTCTAGTGAATCTAGCCAAATCAATTTGACGAAATAAATTTTTGATAATTGGCAAATTAGAAATTCGCGAAACTAAAAATTGTCTAGTCTTATGATAACCAAATAAAAATGCGATCAGTCCGATAATTAAACCCAGTATTAGAAATACCAACAATACATTATCACCAATAAACTTACCAGTTTCCAGTAAAATTTTTGTAGGTAGCGGTAGCGGTATTTTCATTTTAAGAAATGTCTGAGATAGTCTTGGTAGCACAAAAGTCATCATTAAAAAACCTACACCAAACATGGCAGAAATAATCACAGCCGGATACATCATTGCCCCTTGGATTTTTTTGTTCAGACGATGAACTGCATAAAGTTGATCAGATAAATATTCAAAGGTTTTTTCCAGTGATCCTGATTGTTCACCAGCTTTAACCAAGGCTAAAAAGATGGGATCAAAAACTTCTGGATATTTAGCCAAAATCATAGAAACTTCTCCCCCTTCCTGAAGCTTAAAAGATAAGGCTTGTAAAATCAATTTCATTTTTTTATTTTCAGTTTCAGAACTGATAATATCGATAGATTCTGAAATAGATAAACCCGCCTTAAGCATCACTGCCATATAACGACAGAAATTGGCTTTTTCAATAGTAGAGACCTTGTTGCCAACCAAATTTGAAGTATTGGATTCTTTTTTGACAAAAATGATTTTATTCTTTTTAGACCGCAGTGTAGCTACAATTTCATCCCGACTGCGAGCCTGAATACTTTGTTCAATGATTTTCCCATTAGACTGAATGGCCTTATATCGAAAAGTTTGCATAAATTGACTTAATTATTGCTTTTTATTCCCTAACTGCTCGCAGTACTTCTTGTAATGTAGTCATTCCAGAAGATACTTTGTCGATACCATCTTCCAACATTGTTATCATTCCTTCTTTACGAGCTTGTTTTTTTAACTCATCACCAGAAACTCTAGCTAAAGTTAGTTTACGAATTTCTTCAGAAGCCACAAATATTTCATAAATTCCGATTCTACTCTTATAACCCGTATTTCCACACTCTTGACAACCTTTACCTTGATAAAATTTTTCTTTGGAAATATCTCTGCCTAATATTTTGGCAAAATAATCCAAAGTAGCTTTATCAGGAGTGAATTCTTCCAAACAATTTTGACAAATTTTACGCACTAGGCGCTGGGCAATAATCACGTTTACGGTGGAAGCAAGTAGATATCCCTCTGCTCCCATATCTAGCATTCTGGGAATAGCGCTAGGAGCATCATTGGTATGCAAAGTAGTTAGCACTAAGTTGTCCAGTTAAAGCTGAGTGAATTGCAATTTCAGCGGTTTCTCCATCCCGAATTTCTCCTACCATCATAATGTCTGGATCATGTCTCAATAAAGACCGAAGTCCTGCAGCAAAAGTCAGTCCTGTTTTGGTATTAATCTGAATTTGAGTCAACCTATGTAGTCCGTATTCAATGGGATCTTCAATTGTGCAAATTTTTACCCCCACATTATTAAGCATGTTAAGTATTGAATATAATGTGGTGGTTTTACCAGAGCCAGTTGGTCCAGTTACCAAAATCATGCCATGAGGTCGATGAATTTGTTCTTTGATAATATCCAAATTTTTACCAGAAAAACCTAATTCTTCCAAGGATTGAGGCCGGGTAGTCTCAGGTAACAACCTTAAAACAACATTTTCGCCAAAATAACCCGGAATAATAGATACCCGAAATGCCATGATATCGCCACTAAGATCATACTTAAAACGCCCATCCTGAGGAACTCGGTGTTCATCAATTTTAAGATTGGATAAAATCTTAATCCGTGCCACCAATGCTTGTTCTAGTTTAGCAGGCAAAGAAATAATATCCCGCAGTACTCCATCGATTCTAAATCGTAACATCACCTCATTTGTTAAACGTTCGAGGTGAATGTCTGAGGTTCCTTCTGCAATTGCATATTCCAAAATAGTGTTTAGGACTTTGACTACCGGAATGTCTTCGGCAGTTTTGAGCAAGTCATCTGATTTGACCGAGCCAGCTTTTTCGATGTTTTGGGAAATAATTGATTCAAAATCATCTCTAATATTACGCTTATACTGACCCAAGGCTTTGCGTACATCATTGATAGTGGCGTAATAAGGTTGTACTGCTAGTCCTGTATGCCGTCTTACAAACTCCAATGCTTCAAAATCTGTGGGATCAATCATTGCTAGTTTAAGTATCTTTTTATCCAAAGCAAAAGGTACAATGATATGTACCCGTGCCATTTTTTCGGGAATCAACTGTAAAACTTCCAATGGAATTATCTGTTGACCAATAGTAACAAAGGGAACTTTCAAAGCTTCTGCAATCAGTTGCCCTAGAGCTTGTTCAGAAATAATACCACGGAAAATTAAAATATCGGGAATGCTAATATTTAATTCTTTAGAGGATTTAGTAGCCAAATCAAAATCAGACTCGGTGACAAAACCAGAACCGACTAGAATTTTCTTTAGCTGGGCAGGCGAAAGATTCATATAACTTTATTGTAGAGACAAAAGCGAATACAAGCAAATATTATCTTAAATTATTCTTGCTTAGAAGTAATTATCTTTTGGCTAAATAGTTTTTTACAAATTCGGCGATCTGGCTAGGCGTATAGTTAGCCTTGATTAAATACTCTACTATTCCCAATTCTTTAGCTTTATGTATTTGAGCTGGATCTTGAAGATTACTTAAAATTAGAACTGGTATTTTTGCCAATTCAGGAATGTTACGAATTTGTTCCAGTACTTGAACACCAGAAAGTTTGGGCATCATCATATCCATAATAATAAAATCAGGAGTTGGTTTGTCATGTAAGAATTGCAAGGCCATTTCCCCATCCAAAGCTGCCAATACATCAAATCCTTCGGGTCTGTCAATAGTTGTGTGTAAACGGCAGCTTCATAATTTTAATAATTTTTA
>CAYXFC010000026.1:0-9513 GCA_964464155.1 uncultured Pseudomonadales bacterium | reverse complement strand
GGAGAAGATGTAACTGATAAATTATTTAATCCAGAAGCCAGCCAAGGAGCTGCAGCAGTAGCAACCTTACCTTTAATCCGTAAAGAGCTAGTGGAATTGCAAAAAGCTATAGCTAATAATCATGGAGTTGTGATGGAAGGCCGAGATATTACTACTACAGTTCTTCCGCAAGCAGACCTTAAAATTTATATGACTGCAGATATTCAATTAAGAGCTCAACGGAGATTAAGAGATTTACAAAATAAAGGTTATGATAAAAAGCTTGGAGATGTTTTACAGGAGACAAAAGATCGTGATTATCAAGATTCTCATCGAACAACTGATCCACTGCAAATCGTAAAAGATGCTTGGGTATTGGATACCACAGATTTAACCATTGAGGGTACAATTAATACGATTGTAGAAAAATTAAATACAATAGGGTTAATAAAAAAATAGAGTTAGTATATTGTTTTGTCCACTAATAATAATTAAACTTGGTTTTTATGCCATTTATTGATAAGTTAGCATATATTTATCTTAATTCTCAAAAACAAATTTTAGTGACTTTAAGCCAAAGAAAAAATACTTGGTATATTCCAGGAGGGAAAAGAGAAGGTAATGAAACTGATCAACAGGCATTAATTAGGGAAGTAAAAGAAGAGTTGTCAGTAGATTTAATCGCCAAAACTATCAAATTGTATGGGATATTTGAGGCTCAAGCTCATGGTAAATCAGAAGGGACTATAGTACGAATGACTTGTTATATGGCAGGTTTTGATGGCGATATAAAACCGTCTGGCGAGATTGCTCGAATAACTTATTTTAATTTTGACCAGAAAAAACTTTGTTCACCAGTAGATAATCTGATTTTGGATGATTTGAGATCAAAAGGATTATTAAATTAAATCATAAGATTGTCACATCTCGACAACTTCGTGTCGGGATTTGCAATGACAACAGCTAAAATGCAAACCCAAGAAATCACTGTCTGTGCTTTTATTTACAATTCCCAAAATCAACTTCTAATTGGTAAAAGAGCTGCTCATTTGTCTTTTTTACCTAACAAATATGAACTTTTAGGTGGTCATATTGAGTTTGGAGAAACTTTACAAAAAGGTTTAATAAGAGAACTGAAAGAAGAGATGGGTATAGATATCATTGTCGAAAATCCATTTTATGCCTTTACTTATCTTTTGAAAAACAATACCAGGCATGCAGTTGAGATCGATTTTTTTGCTAGAATGAAAGATAAAAACCAGCAATTTATCATTGACCCTAACGAGCATTCAGACTATAAGTGGGTAAATGAAAATGAAATTGATACATATTTTGATCAAGATGATGAAGAAAAAAAGGCTATAATAACAGGGTTTGAGATATTAAAAACTAAAAAATATTGAGATATATAACAGATTTAACTGTTTTTTGTTGTCGTCCTAAAACCGACTATAAGTCGATACTTAGGATCTTACGAGAAATTCCATAAGATGCTGAATCAAGTTCAGCATGACATATTAAACTTTATTTATGAAAGCTGATCTTAAAACACCACAAGAAATAGAATTAATGGTTGAAAATGGTACTAAGCTATCTGCAATTATGGAACAGCTGATTAATTTTACCAAAGTAGGTACGAAACTCTCTGAAGTAGAAACTTTGGCTGTTAAGTTAATGTCAGAGGCTGGTGGTAAACCTGGCTTTGCGATGGTTCCAGGTTATCATTGGGCCACCTGTATTAATCTAAATGAGGGGATTGTGCATGGTATACCCAATGATAGAAAAATAAAAAATGGCGATTTGGTTACGATTGATACTGGCATGTTTTATAAGGGTTTTCATAGTGATATGGCGAAAAGTTTCTTAGTGGGGAATAGTCCATATCAAACAGATATTGATAAATTTTTAACTACAGGTAAGAAAGCTTTAGAGTTGGCAATTGCCCAAGCTAAACCAGGGAACAGAATCGGACATATTTCTCAAACTATCCAGCAAACTATCGAATCAGATGGGTATAGTGTTAGCTACGAATTAACTGGGCACGGAGTGGGCAGAACTTTACATGAATATCCACAAATACCAGGTATTTTGACTGTTGAAATAGATCAAACCCCAACGATCAAATCAGGGATGACTTTGGCAATTGAAGTAATTTATAATATGGGAGAACCAGATATTATTACAGATGAAAGTGACGGCTGGACAATTAGAATGGCTGATAATTCACTTGCTGCAGTTTTTGAAAAGTCAGTGGGAATTACTGATAAAGGAAATGTATTAATAACACCGTGAATTGTATAATGCATAAAGTATATTGTACGATGTATAAACACAATAATTAAGCTAAATAATGACAAATTTCAAATATCAAATCAGTAACAAGTAACAAATATGGAATTAAATGGTAAGAATGTGCTAATAACTGGTGCTTCAGGGGGAATTGGAAAAGCTATAGCAGATACATTTATAAAACATGGATGTAAGGTTATTTTGCATTATAATTCAAACCCCATTCAATCAGATTATTTTACCGTTAAAGCCGATATTTCGAAAAAAGAAGAAATTAAATTAATGTTTAATAAGATCGAAGAAAAATATGGTCATCTAGATATTTTAATAAACACAGTAGGTATTGAAGAAACTTATGAAGATCAGTTAGATACCAATAATTGGCAAAAAACATTTCAAGTAAATTTATTCGGTACAGTAGAATGTGTAAAATATACTTTAAATATGATGCAAAAAGGACTAATTGTAAATATTACTTCAATTATGGGTAATCAAGGTATTGTTGGATTAGAATCTTTAGCTTATTCTATAAGTAAAGCAGCGCTTCAAAAATTTAGTGAAAATTTAAGTTTGATGTTGGCGCCCAATATTCGAGTAGTAAGCATATCACCTGGTTATACAATTACACCGATATGGGATATGTTTTCAAAAGAGCAAAAAGCGGAAGCAATAAAATCGGTTCCAATAAAAAGGTTCATTAAGCCTGAAGAAGTAGCAAAATTTATAACATCTGTTGCTGAAAATGATGCAATAACAGGAACAAATTTTACTATTGCAGGAGGCTTTAATTTGAAAAATATTATTTGATATTTATAATTTTAATTTTGTAATTATTAACATTTTACTCTTTGCAATGAGATAAAATCTTTGTTATAATTCACCTCTGTACTTATGGCAAAATTGCAACTGACAATTAAAGACGGAACAGTAGTCGAAGCTTTACCTAACACTACGTTTCGGGTGGAATTAGACGAAGATAAAAGATTGGTACTTTGCACTTTATCAGGCAAAATGCGCATGTATAGAATCAGGGTTTTGCCAGGCGATCGGGTAAAAATTGAATTTACCCCATATGATGACACCAAAGGACGTATTACCTTTCGGATTAAATAGTTCCTGTAAGTGTCAATTCATGCTATAATATTGATGTAATTCCACTCAAGATGGAATTATTTGTTTTTTTAGTAAGTTATGGAATGAGGTTATGAAAGTTAGAGCCAGTATAAAACTAATGTGTCGCGAATGTAAAATAGTCCGCCGTAGAGGCAGACTTGGTGTTATTTGTAAACGTAATAAAAAACATAAACAAAGACAAGGATAAATTTATGCCACGTATTGCAGGAGTAGATATTCCAGCTGCCAAACGTATTGATATAGCTCTGACATATGTTTATGGTATTGGCAGAACAAATGTTGGTCATATACTTAAACTAGCCAATATTGAAGGAGCTAAAAGAGCAAAAGAATTAACAGACCAAGAAGTAGCTAGAATAGTAAAAGCCATGGAAAACACTCCTACCGAAGGACCACTACGTAAAATTGTAAGAGATAATATTCAAAGATTAAAACAAATTAAAGCTTATCGAGGATTACGTCATATTGCAAGACTACCATCTAGGGGTCAAAGAACTAGAGTTAATGCCAGAACCAAAAGAGGTAGAAGAATGACAGTAGGAGCTATGACTAAGGAAACTGCAGCTAAGATGGATACTGCCAAAAAATAATAAAAATTTTAGTAAAATTTGTTATCTATAGTAAATTGGAGAAATATTTATGCCACAAGCTCAAAAAGATACAAAGATTAAACAATTAACTGCAGGATGTGTTTATATAATTGCGACTTTTAATAATACTATCGCTACAGTAACTGATAATAGTGGTAATGCACTTTTTTCTGCTTCAACTGGTATGGTAGGTTTTAAGGGTTCTAGAAAATCTACTCCTTATGCAGCTACTATGGCAATTGATAAAGTTTTACAATCAGCTAAACAAGCTGGCTTGAAACAGGCTAGAGTTTATATTAAAGGCCCTGGAGTTGGTAGAGACGCAGCGTTGCGTGTATTGCGTAGTTCTGGGATTAGAGTAACTTTATTAGCTGATATAACACCTATTCCACATAATGGGTGCAGGCCAAAAAAGAGAAGAAGAGCATAAAAAATTAATTAATAATAAATATGGCAAGATATACAGGACCAAAAAACAGATTAGCTAGAGCAGTAGCTCGTGATTTAGGTTTAAAAACTAACTCAACTAAATTACAACGTCGCTTAGGAGTTCCTCCTGGTCAACATGGACCAAAAGGCACTCACGGTAAACCATCTGACTATCGAACTCAGTTAAAGGAAAAACAAAAAGTACGCTGGACTTACGGTATTTTGGAAAAACAATTACATAAATACTATGTTGAAGCAAGAAAAAATCCTAAGGCCACTGGTACTAGAATGTTGCAGCTATTAGAATTACGTTTAGATAATGTAATATACCGATTAGGCTTTGCTCCCACTAGAGCTGCAGCTAGACAATTTGTTGGTCACGGACATGTCTTGGTAGATGGCAAAATGCTAAACATTCCATCATATAAAGTTAAAATCAATCAAACAGTAGGAATTAATAGTAAGTTATCAGACAATCCTATTGTTAAATTAGCCTTAAATGATAAAAAATTAGCCTTGCCAAAATGGTTAGAAAAACAAGCTTTAGTAGGTAAAATTATACGTGAACCAGAGAGAAATGAAATTGAAGGAGAAATAACCGAACAATTAATCGTTGAATATTATTCTAGATAAAAAATAAGTAATAACTAATAAATAATAAGTAAAAAATATTAATTTGAGAATTTGCGGGATAGGGAATCACTAATTCCCTGAGGCAAATTTTCAAAAATAAATTATGAACAACCCACAATTTACTATCAAACCTTTAGAGATTAAATCAGATTATGGAATGTTTTCCGTAGAACCATTAGAACAGGGATTTGGTCATACTTTAGGCAATTCTTTGAGGAGAACCCTTTTATCCTCATTAAAAGGAGCTGGAGTATCATTTGTAAGAATTGATGGTATAAAACACCAATTTTCTTCGCTTGAAGGTATGAAGGAAGATGTTGTGGAGTTTTTATTAAACTTAAAACAGTTAAGGGTTAAATATAATGGAGAAGAACCTATTGAAATGGAATTAGATGCAACTACAGATGTAATTACCGCAGCCGATATTCAAGCTCCATCAGAAGTAGAAATTATCAATAAAGATTTAGTATTAGCTCATTTAAGTGATGGTAAAAAGAAATTAAAAGCTACAATTACTGTAGAATCTGGTCTGAGATATGTTTTAGCTGAAGAAAGAAAAACTAATACTGTTGGTACTATACCTTTGGACACCTCATATTCACCAGTTTTAAGAGCCAAATTTGATGTCAAACAGACTCGTGTTGGTGGTAGAACTGATTTTGATAATTTGATCATGGAAATTTGGACAGATGGAACGATTGAGCCTATGACTGCTTTGACTGAAGCCGCTAAAGTTTTACAGTCTTATTTGGAACAAATTATTAATCCAGTACTTCCAGAGATTACTGAAAAAGAAGAAATTAATCCTGCTGAACAGGAAGTAATGAGATTAACTGTAGAAGAACTAGATTTACCCACCAGAATTGCCAATGCACTACGTAAAGGTGGTTTTGAGACAGTTGCTGATTTAGCCAAAGCTTCCCGTGAAGATATTGCCAAAGTTAAAAATCTAGGAGGTAAATCAGTAGACATTGTAATTGATAAAATTAAAGAAAAGGGTGTATCAATTGCCCAATAAAATATGAGACATAGTATTGCAGGTGTCAAACTTAATAGAGATAGTAGTCATCGTAAAGCTTTGATGAGAAATCAGGCTAGACAATTACTATCACTGGGAACCATAGAAACCACCATCACCAAAGGTAAATTAGTTATTTCTACAGTGGAAAAACTGTTAAATAAAGCTAAAGATGGAAGCTTACATGTTAGAAGACAGCTAAGAGCTGATTTAGTAGATGCAACTTTGGTTAACAAAACATGTGAGATGGCTAAAAATTTAGATGATCACTCAACTGGAATGGTTAAAATGATACGCTTGGGAACAAGACGTGGCGATAATACCATGATGGTCAGATTAGAGCTTACAGCTAAAATGCCAGAAAAAATCTTAGAAAAAGATACGAAGAAATCAGCAAACAAAGAAAAAACAGTTAAAAAAACTGCTAAAAAAACCAAATAAAGAATAAATTAATATTTTAATATAAGTATGAAAACAGATATGCCAACGCCAAAAACGATAAAAAGAGTATGGCACTTGATCGATTTACAAGATCAAGTACTTGGTAGAGTATCAAGTAAAATAGCTAGTATAATCATGGGAAAACACAAAGCCTATTTTGCTCCTCATATTGATTGTGGAGATTATGTAATAGTTACTAATGCAGCTGGAATTAAACTAACTGGTAAGAAAGCTGGACTAAAAACATATTATAGCCATTCGAATTATCCTAGCGGTTTTAAGACTATTACTTTTGATAAACAACTTACTAAAAATCCAAGCCAGATTATTACCCACGCTGTTAAAGGGATGTTACCTAATAATAAACTCTTAAAAAGCAGGATGAAACGTCTGAAGATTTTTGTCGATGGCAATCATCCTTACAGCGATAAATTAAAATAAAATATATATGGAAGAAACTAAAACACAAACCACTAAGAAAACCGTGAAAGATATATTAATTGCTTTGGGTAGGCGGAAAACTGCAACTGCAAGAGTTAAACTAAACTTAAACGAAAAAGGCAATATCGAAGTTAATGGCATGCGGATTGAAGAATATTTCCCCGGAGAATTAAACCAGGCAAAATATCTAGAACCACTACGCACTTGTAATGTGATTGGTAAATACAAAATTGATATTACTGTCAATGGGTCCGGTAAAGACGCACAGATGGGAGCTGTTATTCATGGACTATCTAGAGTTTTAGTTAAATTAGATAGTGAAAAATTTAAGTCCATTCTTAAAAAACGTAACTTTTTAACTAGAGACTCAAGAGTACGCCAACGCCGTCAAGCTGGGATGGGTGGTAAATCTAGAAGACAAAGACAATCTCCTCGAAGATAGTTATTTATTAATCAATTTTTTGATCCACTCTTTTTTTTCTTCAGACACTATTACTTGAACAATACCATCATTTGGTTGACCATAAAGAATCACACTTTCTAAGGTTAACAATAGTGTTAGCGGAATCACGGCCAAATCTTCTTCACCATTTACTTCAACATAAGTATTGGTATGTATCCCTTTTATTAGACCTTGTGTAAGACTTGTAGTAATTATTCCAGGGGGATTAGCTACTTTTATGCTAGGTTTACTAATAAGTAAACCAATAGGTGTTTGGCTAATTGGAAGACGTTGCTCCAAATTATCAAAAACTCCAAAAGTTATAGGTATATTATTTTCTAAACAAATTCTAGTAGCAGTATCTCCAACAGTGACAATCAAACTTTTACTTCTAAGACCCTGTTTTAACTGGCTAATATTTTTAATCACTTTTCCAAATGGTTTTTTCAAAGCTGATATTTGTTTTGAATTTAGCTTTATTTCTTGCTTTAGTAGTTGATAGTAAACAAAACCATTATGATTAATTTCTCCTTTGCGAATTCTAGTCGAAGAAATGGCTTGTTTATCAGAAGATAACTCTAAAAAACAGATTTCAACTGGTAATTTTTTTAGATTTAGTTCTACTCTCTTTTGATTGATTAATTGAGCTCCACCTTCAGTTAATGGACTTACTACCAGACAATCAATTTTCGGGTCTATTAGAGTTGGACCATAAATATTATCAAGCTTCACAAGTGTAATATCTTTTTCTCTACCCAGCGAAGACATATATTCTTGCACAGCTTGGCAGCGTTGTTCATAGGTCTGAATCAAATCCGGAAATTCTTTTTCTAAAATAAAAGTGTCAGCAGTAACACCGATAATGACTTTATCTGCTAAATTAGTAGCATGTTTTAGTAAGGTCTGGTGTCCCTGATGGAAATGGTCAAAAGTGCCACCTAAAGCTGCAAGTTGATATTTTGGCATAAGTGTATGATAAACTATTTTTTTAGCAAAAAAAGCATTAAAGTAAAAGAGAATTATAATCACGCTTAAAAAGTAAAAAGTCCGAGGGTCAGCTGTAGTTTAAAAATGGCAAAATATTTATATGTCAGTTGTTGTTTATCCAAAAACCCAAAGGTTTATGTGGATCAGTATCATCTCAAAACTTTAGATGAAAAAGATAATGTAGCTTATGGTAATGATAATTTGGGAAATAAAAAAGATCATAGATCACGATTGTAGAGCCAAGGATTGAAAGTTTAATTTCCATTTGCGATATTCGTTTTCCATAATACTGGCAATTTCTTTACCATCATATTTACGCAGATTATTTATCTTGATTACAGGGGCATAATCAATTGTAATTGACTTAAATAATTTAGATATTCCTGGCAATAAACTTAGTATATCTAATTTATTTGTACCACAAATAAACGCTCTAACTAAGTAAATCGGCTCATCAGTTTTGGTATTTTTAATTAAATACCCAATTCCAGAAAACCAATGGATATTTTCTTCCCCTGGGAATATCATTACCATCCCACCTTTATCAATCAATGAACTCGCCCTATTAACGTTTTGAATATTTAGCTGATGTGCTTTATTTTGATTCATTGATTTTTCTGATAGAGGCAACAAGTTAAATACTCTTGCCCTTAATCCAAGGCGGTTTTCTTTTTTATAATGATGTTGAATATGGACCGGAATAATATGTTTGTTTAGATTGCTTAGCCAGTTTAAGAATTTAGCATTCATAACTATATAAGTATCATTTCTAGGCGGTAGCGTATCAATTAAAACAAAAGGTTCGATGATATGTGGGTGGTTAGCTACAAAAATTACTCTTTGTGACTTTAAGATATTTAAAAGTTTCGGATTTAACCCTTTGGGGATAATTGAACAATGTCTATATCTAAATTGATTGTTAGTAGCTTGATGTAAACCATATTTAGCAATATCTAGATTGATGTTGTGTAAAATTGAAGAAAGAAAGGGAATATGGCAGCGACGCAATTTCATGATCAGAATACTAAGGTGTCGCAATTGCTGAACGAAGCTCGAACCTTTTTTGAACGAAATCCCGACTGATTGCTCCGCCAAAGGCGGAGCAGAAAACTGAACGCTCGGGCGGGCAA
>CAYXFC010000025.1:0-9685 GCA_964464155.1 uncultured Pseudomonadales bacterium | reverse complement strand
TTAAAATTCCTTATCCCTATTTTTCATCAACTATAGACTTTGGAATGAAGTGGGTTTATATCAGTTGGATAGTAATTTTCGGTATTTTATTAGTCTTTCGCGTTCTTAAATACATAAGCTCTAGTTATTTTAAGAAAAATAAATCACCTCAAATGGATAGCCTTAAATCCGCCTATAAAACTATAAGCGGGCAATTTATTCTACTTTGTTTATTAGCATGGATTATTATTAGACATTTTCCTATAAGTTGGCATCTTGGAATTTTTTCCGGAGATGTGGCAGTTCAAAATACGCGTTTTAATACCATTACAGCTATTGTGACTTTCGCCACACTTTTATGGTTTGGTATTCACAATATTTATAATAAATCTAAAATTGCTAAAGCAGCTAAAATACCCCAAAATATAATTGATAAAACTGAAGCGGAAATGTTTAAAAACTCATTATTTAATTCCGCCCTTATTGGCCTTGCTGCTTTCTATATTACCAATCAAATTCCCTCTGCATTTGAATTGTCTATTTTTACCTTAGAAATAATTTCACTTATCTCACCGTTAACACTGGATAAACTGATATTAAATTCTAAAATTAAACCAGTTGAAAAAATTCCAGACAAAGAATTAGAAACGGTGGAAAATGAAAAATCCTAAATATGTTTACTTTTTTTCAAAAAAAATTTAATCATCTAAATAAAATTAGCATTTTGCGTTCTAGTTTAATTTATAATTTTCAAACAATCCAAAACCATAACCCCCAAGCTCTAGTTGCACCTGTATTGAAATCAAATGCTTATGGCCATGGACTCAAAATAGTGGCTCCAATATTTGACAAACTTCACCCTCCTTTTATTTGCGTTGATAGTCTTTTTGAAGCATGGCAATTACAAAATATTGGCATACAAACCCCGATATTAATATTGGGATTTACTTTGCCTGAAAATTTTAAGATAAAACCGATACCGTTTCATGTTCCCTTATTTGATCTTTCAACTGCACAAATTTTGAATAAATATCAAAAAAATATTAACGTGCATCTCAAAATAGATACAGGTATGAACCGTTTTGGAATTAAAGTTAATGAGCTAAATGATTTTTTAATAAAACTAAAAAAATACTCAAATATTAAAATATCGGGTGTTTATTCTCATTTGTCCAGTGCTGATGAAATAGATAATTCTAAAAATAAGCAGCAGATTAGTTTATTAAAAAAGGCTTTTAAAATATTGACTGATCACAACATTTATCCTCAGTGGAAACATATCGCTGCATCAGCTGGATCTTTTTATATTAAAGATCCTGAATTTAATTTAGTTAGAGCGGGAGTAGCCTGCTATGGTATTTCTCCTATTAAACAAACTAATATCAATCTAAATCCTGTTTTGGAGTTTAAGTCAACAATTTGCCAAGTAAAAAATATTAAAAAAGGTGAAACTATAAGTTATAACGAAACTTTTGCTGCCCCTCAAAATATGACTATTGGTATTATTGGAGCTGGCTATTATGAAGGCCTTGATCGCCGGCTATCCAATAAAGGTTTTGTAACTGTCGATGGTGTCAGTTGCCAAATTCTTGGCAGAGTCTGTATGAACATAACTATAATAGATCTAAGCAAGGTCTCTAATCCATACATTGGACAGGAATGTATTATTTATAGCCGAGATAGTAAACAACCAAACTCTATCCAAAATTGTGCTAATATTTGTCAAACTATTCCCTATGATTTGCTGGTTAAATTAAATGAGACAGTCAAACGGGAAGTGGTAGAATAAGCTATGATTGGCTTTTTACAAGGTAAGGTTTACTCAATTAGTAATGAAAGTATAATTTTGTTGGTTAACAGCGTTGGATATGAAATTTCTCTTCCCACAAGAACTCTTCAACTTTTAAGTGCAAATAGTGAAGCTGTTTTTTATATTTATACTCACGTTAGAGAAGATCAACTTAAACTTTTTGGGTTTGAAACAGAGTCTGAAAAAAGACTATTTCTCAATTTAATTAATGTATCTGGTGTTGGTCCCAAAACCGCTTTGGCAATACTTTCTCAACATAGCCCAGAAAGTATTGAGATGGCGATTTCTAAAGCTGATGTATCTTTTTTTACTAAAATTAAGGGTATTGGAAAAAAAGCTGGTCAAAAAATAATTATTGAGCTTAAAAATAAAATAGGCAGTCTTGCGGATTTAGATTTGAGTAAAGATGAAGAATCTTATTCCAGTGATGTAGCTAGTGCTCTAATGTCTTTTGGATTCCCAATGCGCGATATTATTCCAGTACTTAAGGATATGGATCAAGGCTTATCTGAAGACCAAATGATAAAATTAGCGTTGCAAAATTTGGGTAAAACAAAGTAAAAATTATGACAAAATCTAATGATAAACCTAAAACAAATAATTTAGCTGAAAATACTCTAAGACCAAAACAGCTGGCTGATTTTCATGGTCAAAAAGTTATTAAAAATAATTTAGCCGTTTTGATAGAAGCAGCTCAAAAACGCAAAGACCCTGTGGATCACATATTATTTTATGGTCCTCCAGGTTTGGGTAAAACTACTTTAGCAAATGTAATCGCTTCAGAAATGGGTGTTTCTATTCGCATTACTTCAGGACCTGCGATTGAAAGAGCTGGTGATCTAGCGGCAATTTTAACCAACTTACAAGCAGGCGACATATTATTTATTGATGAAATTCATCGCTTAAATAAGGTAGTTGAAGAAACTCTGTATCCTGCTATGGAAGATTTTGCACTCGATATTGTAGTTGGTAAAGGTCCAGCTGCTAGAACCCTACGTCTTGATCTACCCAAATTTACTATCATTGGGGCCACTACTAGAATTGGCGCAATCGCCTCGCCCCTAAGAGACCGCTTTGGAGCAGTTTATCGGCTTCAGTTTTATACCGAATCAGAAATAGAAAATATTATTTCCCGTTCAGCAGCAATTATGAATTTGTCAATTGAAAAGCCAGCTTGTCAGCTTTTAGCTGCAAGATCACGCAAAACTCCGCGCATTGCCAACCGCTTACTAAGACGAATTAGAGACTTTGCAGAAATTGATAATAACGGTGTTATTTCTGACAAAATTTTAGATAAGGCATTGGGTATTTTGGAAATTGATGAATATGGATTAGATCATTCTGACAGAACCTATCTTAAGATAATTTGTGAAAAATATCAGGGAGGTCCAGTCGGAATTGAAACGATTGCTGCTACGATGGTAGAAGATAGCGAGTCTATCGAAGGTGTAATTGAGCCATTTTTGATGCAACTGGGTCTTATTAAAAGAACCAAACAAGGCAGGCAAGCCACCGATAAGGCCTTTGCTTATTTGGGATTACCTAAATTGTCATAATATGAAAATTGGTATTTTATCTGATACACATGATAGATTAGATACTATCGAAAAAGTTTTCCATATATTTCTAGACGAAAAGGTTGAGCAAATTATTCACTGCGGTGATTGGGTATCTCCATTTACCATTGAATTTTTTGATGAAATGAATTTACAACATACCAAAATTCCTGTTTTTAGTGTTTTTGGTAATAACGAAGGTGATATAAAAAGGATTATTGAAAGAAACAACAACTTAGCATTTCCTGTGCAATTTGCCGCTAAAACAGTCTTGGAATTGGAAAGAGATGGTAAGAGACTAGCTACTTATCATGGCCATGATAAAGAAATTCTAAGCGCTTTGATAGCTTCACAGCATTATGATGCTGTTTTTTGTGGGCATACCCATATGCAGTTTAGTATGAGTCAAGGTAAAACACTGGTGTTTAACCCTGGAGCTATTTGTTATGCAAGAGAAAGTAGAATGATCAAAGAAGCTTCTGTTGGTATTTATGATAGTTTAAGCAATGAAGGTAAACATATTTATTTGAGTTAAAATATAGATTTCTTTTCCTATTACTTTGGATGCAAGGTATAATCTAAACTATGAATAAGGTAGTTTTATATTTATTTATTGTTATAGTAATCTTCTTTACACACACGTCTTATTTATTTGCTCAAGCCAATAATAAAGTAGGTGTGCATATTTTTGATCCTAACGAAATTGATAAAGTATCAGATTTGGTTAATACCAATGGAGGTGATTGGGGGTATGTAACTGTTCCACTAAGAGCAGATGACCGCGACCGTGATAAATGGCAACAATTCATGCACAAATGCAGTCAATATCATCTTATTCCCATTATAAGACTTGCTACGATTATTAAAGGTGATTATTGGTCCAAACCCTCAGAGTTTGATTATATTGATTTTGCAAATTTCTTAAATGATCTTGATTGGCCAATTAAACAACGCTATGTCATTGTTTATAACGAACCAAACCACGCTAGCGAGTGGGGAAATGAAGTAAATCCCAATCAGTATGCACATGAGTTAAACCGTACAATTACTTTTTTTAAAGAAATTAATACTGATTTTTTTATGTTACCTGCTGGGCTTGACGCGGCCGCTCCCAATAATGCTACCCATATGAATTGGAAAAAATATATTTATCAAATGTGGTCAGCAACTTCTGATAGTTTAACTAAACTAGATGGCTGGAATTCCCATAGTTATCCCAATCCCGCTTTCTCGGGATCCCCTAATGATAAACATGACCACAGTATAAGGTCATATCAATATGAAATACAGCTTTATCGCCAGTTGACAGGGAAAGACATCCCGATATTTATTACAGAAACAGGTTGGAGTAATCAAAATATTAGTAATGATAATGTGGCTAATTATCTCAAACAAGCATTTACAACTGTGTGGAATAGCGAACAGATTATGGCTGTGACACCTTTTGTTTTGCAAGCTGGAGCAGGACCTTTTGTTCGCTTTTCTTTACTTGACAGTTCTGGTAATCCTAAACCCCAATATCAGACGCTAAAATGGCTTTCCAAAGTCAAGGGAAATCCGCAACTTAATACTATTAATTTATCTAAACCAATCTTAGGCACTTCAATCACAGCCACTCCCTCTGCTCAACCAAAACTCATGAATTCCTCACAAAAAAAGCTATATGATACTTTAGAGTTAATTACCACATGGTTAAAAGGGGCTAATTAACCAAAAATACGAAATAGTTGCCGATAAGAGATTTTTATATGTTTTATGTCATCCTGAAACCGACTGAAAGTCGATATTCAGATCCCGTCCTGAGCCTGTCGAAGGAATCTTATGAGTAATATCAGGAGATACTGAATCAAGTTCAGCATGACAATAAAAGATGTAGCATTTTATAATTAAGTTTAATTAAACTCTAGAATTTTTTGCAAATGAATTACTTACTTCATGGTGACTATCAATCGCAATCTAGACAGTTTTTAAGTTCGCTTATTGGACTTGCCAAAAATAAAGGCTTAGAGATTAAAGAACTTGACGGCCAAATAATTGATATTAATGATTTTATTCAAACTTTAAGCAATACATCTCTTTTTAGCAATCAATCATTGGTAATAATTGAAAATTTGCTGTGTCGTAAAAAATCAAAAGAAAGTGAACAATTATGGAAATACCTAAAAGAATATACAGGCGATACAGATATTATTTTGTGGGAGAAAAAGTCTATTGGTAAAATTTTGCAACGTAATTTACCAACTAAAACTAGTATTAAAGAATTCAAAACTCCCGTACTAATTTTTAAGCTCATTGAGCAAATTAACCCCAATTCTAAAACCGTAGCACTAACCAGCTTAGAAACAGCTCTCAAAACTGAATCGGCCGAATTTATTTTTGCAATGCTGGTAAGACAAATGCGTATGCTTTGGCAGCTAAAATTAGGCCAAACACTTTCGGGTGCTCCTTGGATGCTTGGCAAGTTAAAATCGCAGACAAGCAATTTTACTCTACAACAACTTGAAATTGCTTATCAAAAGTTGTACCAAATAGATAAACAAATTAAAACTGGTGTTAGCTCAATGGACTTGGGCTGGCACTTAAGTTTATGGTTAGCTAATTTATAAAATTTTTTATAAAAGCCTGGGAGACCTCAAGCTTTTTATTTTTTATGTCTTTTCCATCTCATATTTTTCGTGGTTATGATATTAGAGGCCTAGCTGAAACTGAATTAACAGATGAAAATGTTGTTAAAATCGCCAAAGCCTATATCACGATGCTTTACGAAAGAAGAATTAAACAAGTCGTAATCGGTTATGATACTAGATTAAGTTCTCAAAGGATCCATAAAGTTTTTATGGATACATTATTAGAAAATGGAATGGATGTGATTGATTTTGGATTAGGACTGACACAAATTATGTATTTTGCCCAATACCGTTATTTAACCAAAGGAGGCATATTTGTTACCGCTTCACATAATCCAGCTGACTATAATGGAGTCAAGCTCGGAATAGGTTTTTCTGACACTTTAGTAAGTGAAGAAATAATCCAGTTAAAAGAAATCACAGAAAGTGGTAAATATAAAAAATTTACAGGCATAGGAAAATATCAAAAGGTTGACGCTTATCCAGATTATGAAAAAGATTTGCTTACCAAAATAAAAACTCAAAAAAAATATAAAATTGTAATTGATGCTTGTAATGGAACCGCGGGAATATTTTTGCCCAAGTTTTTACGCGCTGCAGGTCACGAAGTAATTGAGCAAAATTGTGAACTTGATGGCAATTTTCCAAACGGCACCCCAGACCCCACAGAAAAAAATGTTTTACAAAGATTAGCAGATAGAGTTATTAAAGAAAAAGCTGATGCTGGATTTTCTTATGATTGTGACGGCGATCGCCTGGGTATAGTTGACGAAAAAGGCAATTTTATTTGGAATGATAATTTGGTGTCAATTTATGCTATGGACATTTTGGAATATATGCCAGGTAGCCCAATAATTTTTAATACTCTTTGTTCACAGCAAGTTATAGATGTGATCAAAGCTAGTGGCGGCCAACCTGTTATGTGGTTAACAGGACATTCTTTTATTAAAGCTAAAGTTAAAGAAGTGCGAGCCCCTTTTGGGGGTGAATTGTCTGGCCATTTCTTTTTTATGGATAATTTTTATGGTCATGATGATGGCGCTTATGCATCTATGAGATTGTTAGCATACATGGATAGAAAGAGTAAAACATTAGGTCAAATTATTGATATTTTACCTAAATATATTAGTAGTCCAGAAATTAAATTCGGATGTCCAGATAATCGTAAATTTTATTTAATTAACCATGAAATTACTTCTGATATTAAAAAGCTTCTACCCAAAGCTGAATATGTTAGCATAGATGGAATTAGAGCTGACTATGATACCAAGATGGTTATTATAAGAGCATCACAAAACGGACCCTATATTACAGTTAAATTCGAAGCCAAAAAGCAACAAGATTATGATTGGCTAAAAGTAGAAATTAAAAATATGCTACAAAAATACCAAGAAGTTGATTTTGCCAGTGGTGTTAATAAAGATGCTTTAGACTAAATATGCTTAATCTTAAAACAGCTCTTAAATTCAGCGAAAAACTAGCTATTAAATTGGGTAAGTATATCTTGGATAATCGTAGTCGTATCAAAGTTGTTGAACAAAAAGATTTAGTTGATATCTGTACTAATATTGATAAAGAAGTTGAGCAAATCGCAATTGACGAAATTACTAAAATATATCCTGACCACAACATTCATTCTGAAGAAGTCGGTTTTATTGATAAAAAATCTGATTATACTTGGTATTTAGATCCCATAGATGGTACTAAGGAATTTATGAGAAACATGCCTATCTATCAAACAATTATTACTCTGGAAACAGATAGTCAGATACTTTTAGGGTCTGTTTTTCAACCTACCTGGAGAGAGCTTTTCTCAGCAAATCAAAATAGTGGACTATATCATAATGAGAAATTAAAAAAAGTTTCAAATCAAAAAGATATTAACAAATCTATTATTTATTATCATCCACCTAATAACAAATTCCCGGTTGACCTATTTTGGGAAGATACCAAAACACTTGGTGAGCTAAGCTTAGCATCTTATCGACTTCGGGGAGACTCAAATGATGTGATTGACCTTAGTTGGGTAGCATCAGGTGCAATTGAGGGATATATTAGCTTACATACAGATCTCATGATAAAGTGGCATGATGTTTCCGGTGGACTGTTATTTGTTGAGCGTGCGGGTGGTAAAGTCACTGATATTTATGGAAAGCCAATAGTAAACCGCGATTTAAGTAAAGGAATTGTTGCCAGCAACGGCAAAATCCACGAGCAACTATTAGAAGTTATTAACAGGTCTGTATAAACTATCATTCTAAACTAAATGAAATTCAATATCGAAATCTCAGAGTTGCCAATATAGTCTATTTAGCGATTCTGAACTAGAGATACGCTCTCGTCAGAATGACAAATTACAAAATTATTCCCAATTCATGATTCATAATTCATGCTTCATGATTCTATTTTATGGCCGGTAATTTTAATCCTAAAACCTTTACCCAAAAACCTTTTCAGCAAAAAATTGAAAAACCTTGGGGTTATGAGATTTTATACTCCCCTTCCCATGCTCCAACAGTAGGAAAATTATTACGTGTTAATGCTGGTCACAAACTAAGTCTCCAGTGGCACGATGCCAAAACCGAAACCTTGTGCTTGATTAAAGGCAAAGCCATTTATGTTTGGGAAAATGAGCAAAACAAATTAGTTGAGCACGACATGGAATTGTACAAAGGCTATTTTAATATGCCAGGCCAAACTCACAGAGTAATTGCGGTTGAAGATTGCGATATTATCGAGACTTCTACTCCAGAGTCAGGCAATACTTATCGAATTGATGATGAATATAAACGTGATACCGAAACGGAATCTATACGAAAAGATAAAAATAGAGGATGGCAATCTTAACTAATTTATTCTGTTTCTAAATCATTAGGTAACATACCACTTCGATAGTTTTGTACTATGTCTTGTGAAGCGCCTTCCTTAGAGGCTTTTCTACATGAACTGCAAATTGCAGCTGCTTTAGCTACTGGAATTTCACCATTTGCTCTATCTGCCCATACTTGGCATGGACCTCCTGCATTAGCACATTCTATTCTAGCCATATATTTTTATATATTGATAATATTTATTTACTTAAAAAACCCGCACCTACAAACAAAACAACAAAAACAAAAAACAATTTCACAACACATATGTCGTGACTTGTTTATGGCCATGGCCATTTTGTTTTCCTATCCATCAAGGCTCCGTAGGTGGAGATGGGGTCTCCACCTATTTCAAGCCTCGGCTAAGGAGCTATTTGGAAGTGGCGCCTCCTTTTTGAGACGATCCACCATTCATGGCTCCTTGTGGTGCCTGTGCCTTTGATTTCTTCCTTCCTTGTTCGTTCCTTGCCTGTGCCTGCCCCGATGGCTTCTCAGACCTTGACTTAGGCATGTTAGATTCTCCCTCGCTAGAAAACCTAATTCTTCGCCTCCCCATCAATCCCAACTCAAACGTTGGGACGAGACTTTGTGACAAACAACAGCCACATTGTCCAGCGAAGACACCAAAAAGCATAACTTTGAGAAATCAAGCTTTTTCGTATCTCCGCTGTGGGATATTGGATAGTTTTAAGGTGCGGGTTTGCAAAACAACAACCATCTTTATTTTTTGATAAAAATGGTTATATGGGTATTATAATTTATTTATTACAATTTTGAAAGATATAGTTATATAACCCAAGTTCTAATTTGAAGTGCACCACTAGTTAGCGTATGATTCGGTGC
>CAYXFC010000024.1:0-9762 GCA_964464155.1 uncultured Pseudomonadales bacterium | reverse complement strand
TTGGGATGAAAATACCAACACTCCATTTATTTACAAACTGATTGCCCGCTCTCTGTTAATCATTAACCCTCTTACAGCTTTAATGGCTTATATTATCATTTATGGACCATTCTCAAATTATTTTATTGGATTATTAATTATGGAACTAGTTTCAGTTTATTACACCTATATAAATGGCTTTTTACTTAGAAATTTTCGACAAAAACTGAATGATAAAATTTTGAGTAGTTATTGAATCTTAATGACTAAAATAATAATTAAGAATTAAGATAAGTTTTCACTAGAAAAATTTGATGAGGTTAATAAAAAAACAAATACAAAAATACCAATAATTTCAAAAATGTTTTGTAGCAGGGGCGGGTATCGAACCCGCGACCTTAGCCTTATGAAGACTCTGCTCTACCACTGAGCTACCCTGCCAGAAAAAATTAGGAATTTAAGAATTAATGAATTTAGGAATTTATGGAAAACAAATTGTTCTCTCCCTTAAATTCTTTAATTCCTATATTCCTAAATTCCTGTTTTGGTAGCGGGTCCCCGGTAACGCTCCAGAGGTTAGGCGAGGTTATGAGCCTCGCGGGATACTTACCCCCCACCCGCTATATACAAACTAGTATCATACCAGAAAGGTACTCCAGAGGCAATTTATTATAAAATTAAAGCCACCCATTCATCCAGTGGTCTTTGGGTAGAGTTTTCTTGTTTATCCTTTGGAGTATACTTATAGACCGTTTCTTCATCTAGTTGTTTAAGTTGAGAAGGGATAACTACTAAAGTCTCTCCAGGCATAACAAGTTTAAGATTATTTCTAATCTGCCCTTCTAAATAATTTTGAGATGTCTGCTGAGTTTTTTCCTCTATTAAATGCTGTTGTTCTTTTTCTAAACTTGCTACTTTTTGCTCAGCATCTAATAATCTATTTTGAGCCTTAACCATAGCATAAATATTTGAAATTATTGATATAATCAAAAAAACAATACACAATATTAAAAACCAGGGAAGTAGTTTATTTATTTGCATTGACCTTTATCTCTTTCTGAGTTATTATAAGCTATTATTTGATTCTTCCTTTGCCTAAGAAATAATATGTTAATTGCTTTAAATCAAAGCCAACAAGAATTTATTGCTTTTTTAAAAAGCAAAAACAAGGCCCATGCCACAATTTTAGCATACGGCAATGATATTCTACAATTTACCCAATTTTTAACCAGCAGAGGTCTAGCTACTATTGATCAAATTACTAGTGCTGATATTGAGGCGTTTAAAAATGATTTGTTAAATAAAAAATATACTACCAAATCTGTAGCACGCAAATTAAACTCTGTTAAAACCTATTTTCGCTATTTAATAGCCTTTCAAAACTTGGAAGGTAATCCTAGCGAATCGGTTTCTCATCCCAAATATACACTTACTCCACCTAGAATTCTTACCAAAATGGAGTATCGTAGTTTGCGTGATGCTTGCCGTAATGATCCGCGAATGTATGCAATTGTAGAATTATTTTTACAAACAGGCATACGTATAAGTGAACTTGCAAGATTAACTCTTGAGGATATTATGGGAGGAAACAAGCTCCGTATTGAAGCATATGAATCACATGAAACTAGAATTATCCCTTTGAACAAACCAGCCAAAACTGCTTTGGATATCTGGCTAGAAGCCAGGCCGAGAGTTACTAATAATTCCTTATTTATTACCAAAACCGGTAAACAGTTTCAAGTAAGAAATATTCGTACAGCTTTGGACCGCTATTTTAGAATTGCTGATATTAAAGGAGCAACTGTTAATGATTTGCGCCACACCTTTATTGCTCACCAACTTAAAGCTGGAACCCCCATGACTTTAGTTTCCAAATTAGCCGGACACAAAAGACTCTCTACAACCGAAAAATATTTGGAGTTTATTAAAGAAAGTCCTCCTATTAACGCCACTCATTTAGAAGAATTGTAACTAAATTCCCTCCCATGTCCATATTTTGTGTGATATTTGTGGAATAATTTCCCGAGCTTCAGTTTCTGATATATTATTATCCATAATGCACAAGGCGTATGGTTTACTACTAAAAACAATACCACAATCACTCCAAACTTGTATTTGCCATCCAATTTTATGTGAGACTGCAACACTATCTGGAACTCCTTCTGGTATTAAATCTTCTTCGTATTCTGTGTTTTGTAATGATTTATAAAAAAGGTTTAACAAATCATCTTTTATAATTTTTTGCGAATATAAAACTGATAGTAAAGTAACCATATCTTTTGGAGAACTAGTGTTTTTATTGATATTGGTATGGCTTAAATTATATTGATCAACTAAACGCTGTGGAGAATCAAAACCCACCAAATGATGTAAAGCATTAATTGCAGTGTTGTCACTGTAATGACCTGAAAATTCAACTAACTGTTGGTATGTCCATGTACTTCCTAGTGTTTGGTATTGTAATGTTCCAGATCCTTCTTCTATATCTCTTAGAGTTAATGTATATTTGTCATCCAAAGAAAAAGTACCACTTTCCACATTTTGCAAAAAACTAATCATAATAGGAATTTTATTTATCGATGCTGCGGTATAAGCAAAATCATAATTACTCCCGTAACCTTCACCACTAACAAGTGATTGTACATACCAACCATAACTCCCTTGCTTGTTTGCAAACAATTCATTAACTTCATTAACTTTGGAATTTATTGATATTGGGTTGGGCGTTACTCTTGAAGTGTTTGGTTTTGAACTGGGGTTTGTTTGGTTCTGAGTTTGAATGGAGTTGTTTTGACTTAAATTACTATTTTCCAAATTAGAAGTAGGACTAAGCGGTTTCTCATCTGTCTGAAGTTGGTTTTTAATAGATATTACTAATGTTAAAATTAACAAGATAAAAATAAAACTTATAAATGCACTTTTTTTAGTTTTTTTTTGCTTTCTTTTGGAATTAGTTATTTGTGTCTGACTATAGTCGTACAATTATTATAAATAAGTAGTGAGATAAATATTTTTATACGTATTCTCAGTGCTTACAAACATACTGTATCGGTAAGCTACAAAATTTCAAGTAATGAAAAACTTAAATTTTAAGAAGTTTTTTAGCTTCCGGCCAAAATAAAATTCCAGCCTTGGGGCCAATATGCTCAACAACAGAAGCTGAATTGTAAGCAGCTAATTTTAATGCTTGTTCTATAGATAGTTCATTGACAATTCCAGATACAAATCCGGATCCAAAGCCGTCTCCTGCTCCAGTTACTTCCACCGCCTCAGTTTTAATAGCATCTTGGTGGTAGTATTTTTTGTCAGCAGTAAAAACATCAGCACCGTTTTTACCATCAGTTACGACCGTAATTTGTGCTCCACATTCATAAAACCAGGTTTTTTTTAATTCTTTATCTCCAGTAAGCTGAATTGCCTCTTGTTTGTTAAGCAGTAAAATCTCCAGATTTGAAAGAGTTTTATTTAGTTTATTAACTTCTTTTAACTCTCCGCCTCCAGGATTAAAGGCTAGTTTTATCTTTTTATCGTTTGCCCAGAATAAAATTTTATCCAACAAACTAAAATCACCTCCCAAGCTTGAAATATAAGCCCAACATCCATCCAACCTATTCCAATCAACATTATGCCAAGAGATATGATTACTAGCTCCTCGGTGTACTAAAATAGTCCGGTCACCGTCATTTCCTACCAAAGCAATAGAGCTGCTAGTTTTATATTTTTTGTCGGTTTGTAGATATAACAAACTAACTCCTTCCTGTTCTAATTGTTCTTTTACCATCCTTCCCCAACTATCCCTACCCAAACAAGAAACTAGCGCAGACTGCAAACCCATCCGTTCAAAACAAACCGCAGCATTAGTAGCTCCACCACCCGTGGTAACCACAACGTCTTTAATCTCAATTTTTTTACCATATAACTCGCATAACATCATTCCTTCTTGAGTGTGTTTAACCTTAAACTCATCAGAGGTAATATAGGTATCATAAAAAGCTGAACCGAAAACTATAAGGTCAAATTTCATATAATTCCCTTGGTAAATTTAGCAATTTTTTGCTTAAGACTAGTATAGTCTAGTTGATAATAATTGAGTAATTCATTAATAGATCCTGATCTTCCAAATTGATCGTTCATACCCAATCTCAAAACTGATGTAGGTAATTTTTCTGACAAAAGCTCAGTAATAGCCGAGCCCAAACCACCAACTATTTGATGGTCTTCTACAACAACGACTCTACCAGTCTTTTTAACTGAATTTAAAATTGTTTCTTCGTCCAAAGGCTTAATCGTGCTAATCTTGATTGTTTCAATATCTCCAATTGCTTGGGCGATATCTAAGCAGATTCTGGTAAAAAATCCCGATGAGATTAGAGTCAACCTTGTGCCTTCGGTCAAAACTTGAGCCTTGCCAAATTCAAAGCTATTGTTTTTGATAATCACTGGGTCAGGTTCATATTTGCCAACACGTACATAAACTGGACTTTTTTGCTTATAAATTTCCTCTACACAGCTTTGAGCTTCATGATAATCACAAGGCTGGATAATGGATAAATTAGGTAGACAGCGAGTGATGGCTAGATCTTCAAACGCTTGATGAGTGGCTCCATCTTCACCCGAGCTAAACCCACAGTGATGGCCAATTATTTTAACTGGTAAGTTCGAATAACACACAGAAACTCGCAGTTGATCCCAGTTGCGACCAGGATTAAAAACCGCAAAGGAATTTACAAATGGTACAAGACCTTCCTGAGCCAATCCAGCTGCAATACCCATCATGTTTTGCTCACTAACGCCACAATCAATGAATTGATCTGGAAAGTCTTTAGCAATAGCAGAAACCCTAGTACTTTCTGCCAAATCAGCAGTCAAAACCATAATGTCTTTATGGTCTTTAACTAACTCATATAAGCCTTGACCAAAACCATCGCGAGTTGATAAAAATTGAGACATGTATTTTTATCATACTAAATCATCTATCTACCAACAGACAGGTGATTTAATATCTTTTAAAATCCCACAAAATTCTAAAATATTGTTTTATATCCAGCTTCAAAATAACACTTTATTATTATCTAGTTCGCGTAGAGCTTTTTCAGTTTCTTCTTTGTTGGGTGTTTTCCCATGCCATTTATAATCACCTTCCATAAACCGAACCCCCTTACCCGGAATGGTGTGGGCAATTATCATTGTAGCCTGTTTTTTGATTGTCATTGCCTTGTAATAAGCATCTTCAATTTGTTCAAAATCATGACCGTCAATTTCTAATACAAATAATCCAAAAGCTTCCAACTTCTCGCGCAATGATTCTAAAGGCATAATATTTTCTGTGTCTCCACCAATTTGAATATGATTACGATCCATAATAAAAATTAAATTATCTAAACTAAATTTTTTTGCAGCCATATAGGCTTCCCAAACTTGACCTTCTTGTTGTTCTCCATCAGAAGTAATACATATAGTTTTCCATGTTTGACGTTTCAACTTGGCCGCCAAAGCCACCCCAATTGATAAAGAAACTCCTTGCCCAAGAGGACCAGAGGTATTTTCAACCCCTGGTACGCTACGAAATTGTGGATGGCCTTGTAAGTTGCTGTCGATTTGTCTAAGTGTATAAATTTTATTTTTTTCAAAATATCCAGCTCTAGCTAGGGTGGCATACCATACAGGACAAATATGTCCATTAGAAACGAGCAGGCGATCCCTGTCGTTCCACCATGGGTTCAAAGACTTGTGATGTAATAACTGAAAATATAGAGATACGAAGATATCGGCCATACCCAAAGACCCAGCACTGTGACCAGAACCAGCTTCTCCCAACATTACAACAACATCTTGCCTAATAAGACTAGCTGTTTTTTGTAGCAACACTTTGTTCATATTATTGTAATAGTTAAAGTTGTGATAATTGTGTTAGGTTGTTTTCTGGGTTTTGCCAAAAAAAGGTATTGCAGGCCAAAACATCTGCTCCAGCATTAACACATTGTTTTCCGGTTTCCAAATTTATCCCTCCATCTACAATTATTTCCGCAGAATAACCGACGATTTGACGCACTGCTTCAATTTTGGGTAACACCGTATCGTCAAACTCTTGACCAGAATACCCAGTTTTAATTGCCATCAAAACAATCACAGATAAATCAGTCATCATCCAATCCTCTATAATTGTTACAGGGGTGTCAATATCAAGGGCTAAACCTATCTTTTTGCCCATATCTAAAGTGTTTTCAAAAAAGGATTTAATATCTCTTATCGCCTCATATTGGCCAATAATAGTTTCTACTTGCCTAATTTTCAACCTCGAAAGCCATGTCTCTGGCTCTAAAACCATTAGATGAACATCTATGGATAAATTGGAACCAAACTGAGGCCATTCTTCTGGATATAGTGTTTTATTGTCGACAAATTTACCATCAATAATATCAATTTGGATCCGAGAACATAATTGCTGAATTTTTAATAGTTTTTCATCAAAATCTAAAATGTTCGATTCTAATATTGTTGGCGTTATAATGGGCATATTTTAAAAACTACTTATTTGCTAAAACCTCAAGTCCAGGGAGAGTGTCTTTTTCAATTAACTCAAGCATGGCCCCACCCCCAGTAGAAACATGGGAAATATGTTTAATATCTTCATTTAACTCAATTGCAGAAAGAGTTTCGCCCCCACCTACCACACTTACTGCCCCAGAATTAGAAGCCACAGAGTGCAAAATAGCATTGTTACCACCAACAAAAGCAGGCTTTTCAATTGCACCCATGGGACCATTCCAAATGATTGTTTTAGCTTGAGCAATAATCTCAGAGTAATCAGATGTGGTTTTGGGACCAATATCTAAAGCTTGCATTTGTAGGGGGATTTTTTCTTTATCAACTATACCAGCACTTATTCCAGTCTCAAATCTACCCACTACCAAATCAGATGGTAATAATAGTCTGGTTTTTGCTCTAGTAGCTTTCCAAATTAAATTCTGACATAGCCTCATACTTTCAGGAGAATAAATAGATTGACCGATACCAAATCCCAGTGCTTTTAGAAAAGTATTAGCTACCCCACCGCCCAAAAGCACATAGTCAGCCTTCACAAAAAGTTTTTCCAGAATAGGAATTTTAGTAGTTGCTTTAGCTCCTCCGATAATTACCACTAAAGGTGCCTCTGGTGATTCTGTTGCTTTGGTTATCATACTAATCTCTTTTTCTAATCCCAACCCAGCTACTACAGATAAATACCGAGAAACTCCTACAATTGAAGCGTGGGCTCTATGACAATTACTAAATGCTTCATTTACATAAACATCTCCTAAGTCGGCTAAAATATGTGAAAACTCTATATCATTTTTCTCCTCTTGTGGATAAAAACGCAGGTTTTCTAACATAATTATTTCACCATTGTTTTTATTTTTAATTTCCTCAACTAAAGATTTATTTGGAGTAGTTTTTATAAATTCAACAGGAATGTTAATAAGTTCACTTAGTTTGTGCGCAACGGGCTCAAGAGAATATTTAAGATCCACTTTTCCTTCAGGACGTCCCAAATGAGATAATATTACTAGTCTTGATGGTTTTTGTTTTAGTATGTAATTTATGGTTTTCAAAGACTCTCTTATGCGAACATCACCAGATACCTCATATTCACTTTCCTTTTTTACCAGTGAAACATTATAATCAACTCTAATCACTACAGATTTGGCAGTCAAATTAATATCAAGAATGGTTTTTTTATTCATATTTTTACTAATAAATTTATATTACTTTAATTAAAGATAACTAATATATAAAAGTCAAATTACAACTATTAATGTCTATTTTATAATGCGCGCGTACCAATTGTAATGTTATACTATCTACATGGAACAACATCCTATCCCCCAAAATGTTACTCAATATCAATTTCGTCTCATAGGCAACATGACGATCAAGCAATTTGCAATGCTAGGGGCTTGTATATTGTGTGCTTTTTTATTTAGCAAAGCATTAATCATTCCTGTAATTTTTCGCTATCCGCTAGTAGTAATATTTGTCATACTGGGTCTTGCATTAGCTTTTTTACCATATGAAGAAAGATCTTTAGATGTTTGGTTAATAAATTTTATCAAATCAATATATAGCCCCACTCAATATCTATGGAAAGTTTCCGGCAACCCCCCACCATATTTGATGTTTAATATAAAAACCAACAACCCATTACCGCCACAAACAAAATTAAGTAGGAGTCAACTATTACAACCCTATATGAAATCTATGCAACAAAAACCTCAAAACCCCATAGATGCTTATGAGCAAAAAATGGTTAACAATATAAATACTATGTTTGAAACAAATAAACCAAATGTAAATGTGTCACAAAACACACAATCTTTACCACAACAATCAATACAAGCTCCCAATATCCAACCCAAACAAATCACGCCAAACCCAATATTAAACAACCCAAAAGAGCCGATCATTAAGGTGGAAAATCAACCCCAAATAGAAAATGTCAAACCAATGATCATTAATGCCCCACCAATTCAAACACCATTAAAAGTTAAAAGTCTAAAACCAGAAATAATAGATCCAAGACAAATAGCAAATATGCCTCCCGTGTTTTCCGAAGATCAAATGCCACCTATGCCAGATTTGCCCAACACCATTGTGGGGGCGATTATGACTAAAACCGGGCAATTAATTCCTAATGCTATTATTGAAATAAGAGACAATACTAATTTGCCAGTTAGAGCAATAAAAACAAATCGATTGGGACAATTTTTTATAGCAACACCCCTTAAAAACGGCAATTACTCTCTCATAATTGAGCATGACACATATAGCTTTGATACAATTAAAATCGAAGCTCATGGGAATATTATCCCTCCGCTTAAAATTATCTCTAATTAAAATTAAAATATGCCCAACGCTGTTACCCCTATTCAAGCAAGCACTCAAGACCATGTAGATATATTGGATATATTAGACGATATTACCATTAACAAAGATGGGTCTTGTAGTATTATTTTACAAGTAACAGCAATTAATTTTGATTTGTTATCAGAAATGGAACAAGATGCAATTATTTATGCTTACGCAGGATTGCTAAATTCCTTAACTTTCTCAATCCAAATTATGATTAGATCAGCCATAAAAGACGTCACCAACTATATTAACCTAATTAAAGAACAAGAGCAGAAACAAAAAAAACAGTTATTGCTTGATCAATTAAAACAGTATCGAATTTTTGTAGAAAACCTTGTAAAAGACAATAGAGTTTTGGATAAAAAATTTTATGTGGTAATTCCCTTCACATCACTTGAGCTTGGACTCACCCCCACCCTTGCGGCCTCTTTTAGTAAAACCCAAAAACTACCATATCCAAAAGGGTATATCCTTGAAAGAGCTAAAATGAATCTATATCCCAAAAGGGATCATATTGTAAGACAGTTTGGAAGACTCGGTCTACAATGTCACCAACTTAACACACAACAGGTTATTGAATTATTTTACGGAATGTATAACGAAGAATCTGTTGGTCAAAGATTGGGAACAAGCAGAGAATATAGTATCCCCATTGTTACCACCAAGCCCAGTACCACACCCAAAGAAACCAAGCCAATGTTTAATCAAATTAATACCCAAACTCCATCTCCAACACCAAAAACCAATATGCCTCAAGGGATATTAACTTCTCAAAAACAGCCGGTGCCAATACCAATACAAACAGCAGTTCCCATGACAACGTCAATGCCCACACAGCCCCAGGCACCCAAAGTAGTTTATACAAATAAAACACAAAACTCATCGGCTCAGTAC
>CAYXFC010000023.1:0-9767 GCA_964464155.1 uncultured Pseudomonadales bacterium | reverse complement strand
TGGTAAATATGTTAGGCGTTCCAATAGTAATTGGAATTTTTGGTGGTTGGTGGTTATGGAAACGTAAGAAGCTTTATAACCGACAATATCAAGATTGATTGGTAAATTATGACAAATAAAACAATATCCACTTTAACCTTTTTAGTAGCTACTGGCTTATTAATAATATTTGGTAGGAGTACTTTGATTAGATATCAAATGCAGCAACCAAATGAATATCTAAATGCTATAAGAAATATTAAAGCCGATGATTTAGTTAGAATTGAAATAGCTAAAAATAGTCGGGATTTGGTATTAACCAAACAGGAAGGTAGGTGGAAAGTGGCTTCAAAAACCGCTGATCTGGCAAAAGTTAATGAACTTATCAGATCTTTACTAACAACAGTCTCGCCACAAATTATTTCACAAAATAAAGATAAATTTGAAGAGCTTGAATTAGCAACTGGTAGCGCTACTATTGTCAAACTTATTTCTTTGCAAAAAGAAACCTCTTTTATCGTTGGCAAACAAATCGGTTCTGATACAGTAGTTGTTTTGCAAGATTTAGATAAGGCATTTAGCTTAGCGTCAGTTCCAAGCTTATCAGAAACTGAATCGGATTGGATTGATAAAACGATAATAGATATCGATAGCTTGCAAATTAAACAACTTATTTTTGAGGGAAGCGGTAGTTATGCTCTAAACCAAACTTCTGATCGGCAATGGGCTTTTGAAGATTCCAGTGATAAAGTTAATAGTGATGGGGTTAATACTTTTTTATATAAATTCAACCCATTCAAAGGTGATGATTTAGCCAGCGAAGAACAAAAACAAAAAGCTGATCTTGCCAGCAATGGCTTTAATATTATCTTAACCGATAAAGGTGACAATAAAACAGATCTTAATTTTAGATTAGTTGAAGATGAATATATAGTAAAAAGATCCACAGATAATGAATATTTTGTTATCTCCAAAACTACTGGTGAGAGCTTTGATAAAAATAAAACTGGTTTTATATCCTCTTCCAATTAATTGACTCTTGCATAATTTCACAAATATCAATCATAATGGACTGGTAATCAAGTTATATTTTATTTTATATGCCCACCAAAAAAACTACCAGAAAATCATCAAAAAGAGTAAGTATAAAAAAATACAAATCAAAGTCACCTCTATCATTAGCAAATAACAAATATCTGGTAATCATACTGATGGTTTGTGCCTTAATACCACTTACTATGATCATGCAGGTGTTTTTTGGCAATTTTAAATCTATTGCCCATAATGTATTACCAGAAGTATTTGTAGGAGAAGATTCAATTGTTAATAGAGTTTTTGTTACAAGCACAAAATACAATGGGAATTTAGGAGGTACATCAGGAGCCGATTCGAAATGTCAAGAGAGCGCCAATAATGCTAATCTCGGAGGGACATGGAAAGCATGGTTAACTGTTGCTTCAACAATTGATGTAGCATCAACTTTTATTCAATCTACTAATCCATATGTTTTGGTTGATGGAACTACTATCGCTAGTAACTGGAGAGATTTAACAGATCAAAACCTTTCAGTCCCCATAGATAAGGATGAATTTGGAAATACTGTAACAGATATCATGGATTATATTAATGTATGGACAAATACTTGGACTTCTGGTCATATATACGATACTCAACCAAATTTGACATGTAACAATTTTAGCGCTGCGTATTCCACGCAAACAGGTCAGGGTGGAGCAACAACAAAAGCTAATTATGAATGGACAAGTTATGCTAATCGTCAGAGAAAATGTAATACCACAGCTAGACTTTATTGTTTTGAACAAGTTTCAAATAGCCCAATCCCTACTCCGACACCTGATTTAGTTTCATATCATAGGGTATTTGTAACAAGTGATACATTTAATGCAAATTTGGGAGGTTTAGACGGCGCTGACTCGATGTGTCAAACGAGAGCTAGTGCTTCGAATTTGGGTGGAGAATGGAAAGCTTGGTTAAGTGATAGTAAAATATCAGCATCATCAAGGATGCTACATAGTGGACATCCATATAAACGAATTGACGGTGTTATTATTGCAAACAATTGGGATGATCTAATTGACGGATCTATACAGAATCCAATTCAAGTGGACGAAAAAGGAAATATTTTAAACTTGGGTTATTTCTATGCTAAGGTTTGGACAAATACAACTACTGCCGGAGAGATCAGAGATTCTTACTTAAGTTGTAATAATTGGACTTCCGGCTCATATTTAACTGGGGATGGCTTGGGTGGTGTGCTAATGAATAAAGATAGTCAATGGACTGAGGATGGTAGCGATCCGTGTTCTGTAACTAATACAAATAGACTTTATTGTATTGAACAAAGTTTATTTACACCTTCTTCAACGCCAGTGCCTACCGTAAATGCCTCACCAACACCATACGTTAAACCAACAACGGCACCAACTCCTAAGCCCAAACCCAATAGTAAGCCAAAAATTACCACTAACTCACTACCATGGGCATACATTGGAAGGACTTACAATGCAATTATCGAAGGAACTGATGTAGATAGTAATGATACTTTGAATATGACAATAACTGGATTGCCAGATTTTTTAAGTGCGGGTTCGTGTAAACAAATAAAAGACAGTAAAAAACAGAATGTCGTTTACAGTTGTTCGATAACAAGCAATGGCGCCATCAAATTAACTTATACCAAAACTTATCAAGTGAATGTGACTTTAACAGACAATCGAGGAGGGAAAGATATAAAGACTTTACCACTAAGAGTCTATACTTCAATTAAACCTGTGGTTACAAAATATCCTATTCCGACTATTAGACCTTAGATAGGATGAAAAAAAGTTAAAGCCCTCCATAAAAAAATGGAGGGCTTTTTTTAATCATAAACATTACGAACATCTATTTTTTGCCACTGGTGATTGGCAAAAGCCCATTCGATTAATTGGGTAGTTTCACCAAAACGGTCATAAGATCCAAGGATAGCTGTGATGATACGGTGATTATCTCTTTCAGTATAAGAAACAAAACACTCACCGGCATTTTCGGTCCAACCAGTTTTAATACCTTTAAGTCCTGGAACTTTATCAATCAAAGCATCAATCGCTATTAGTTCATGAAAGATAGTGCCTGAAGTATCAGTGACTGTTTCGCTTTTAGTTCCCACCATTTCAGCTAATATTTTATTATCCATTAAATACGCGCCAATAATAGATAGATCATGAACGGTAGACACATGTCTACCACCAGATAATCCTGCTGGATCCAAAAAATAACTATCTTTTAGGCCATACTTATCCAGTTGTCGGTTCATTTTGGCTACAAAACCTTCCAATCCATTTGGATCAAGGTTGGCTAAGCTGTAAGCTGCATCGTTGGCTGAATAGATTAACAAGCCTTTAAGCAAACTAAGAACAGAAATATTTTCGTCTTGTTGCAAAAACATAACTTGGCCATTTCTTAAGGGAGAGCTGATACTGGCAATTTTATCTAAAGGATATTGATCAATAGCAACTAAAGCAGTTAGCATTTTGGTTGTTGAGGCAGGAGAAAGCTTTTCGTCTGGATTTTTTTGATATAAAACTACTTTGGAGTCAACATCAACAATAATTGCTGATGGAGCAGAAATATAAGGGACATTAACTCCAGTAAAATTGACAGGATAAGCATTCGGTGTAGGAACAGTAATATTAATTTGGCGATAAATTGGTTGACCTTGAGGGATTTCAGTTATCGGATAGGGAATGGTGTTGGGAATAGTTAGAAAAAAGATAATAACTGACAAAGATAAAGCCAAATAAATTTTAATTTTGGTCAGTTTTTTTAGATAAACACGGAATTCTTCTTTGAAAGATAATTTTTTGATAGTATTCTTTTTGGCCATGAGAGTATTTTAGCAAAAAATATAAGAGAAGAATAAAAAGATTAAAGAAACTAAAATATAAAATTTTTTCATTATGGAATATTTATAACTACTACAAAACAACATTTATACTTATCATATCAAACTTGTTTTAGTATTTCTTGTATTAGCCACAAAACTCCAAATGTCGACCTTCAGTCGGTTTCAAAATAACGAGTTTATGCAATTTTGTTTAAGGTTAATTAATTTATGTTTTGGATAGTTAGATAGCTTGATAGCCAAATATCTCTCTTGCCCTATTGAGAATCTCTGGCGTGACAGTCGCATCTATTTCACTACATATAACCGTTCCTGTTTTTAAATCAAAGGGATAGTAAACTGTTAAAACTTGTTGGGAATTCCCTTCAACAAACCTACGAGCGATATGTGGAGCTGTTTTATCACCTATAACTTTAGCAACTAAACCATCACCTAGATCAAATAATTGATAATCTGCCTTTTTGCCAGCAAAATCTGGATTTACTGGAATTTCATTATCTTCAGTTAATAATTCTGCTGATATAGGCATATATTATTTCTTTCTGGACAGGAACTACACATATTATAATATTAATTAACTACTTTACAAAATTACTCACATCCGGTTTTTCAACTTCGATATAATCCTTACTTTTTATTTGTATAGATTGAGTATTTGAGCCAGCGTTAAAATTGATTGTTTCCAATCTACTCAAACCTTCATCCATATAGGTTGGAATCTCAAATAAACTACCAAAAGGTGGAACAGCTCCTGGTTGTAGTCCAGTGACTTTGAATAGTGTGTCTTTGTCTGCCATGGCTACATCTTTGAATCCATAAATTTGTTTGAAAGCTTTGATGTCTAGCTTATTGGCAGCAGAAATGACAATCATGACTGGTTTTCTGTCAGCTAGGCAAACTAGGGCTTTAGCACCAGATTCAAGTGAAGTACCACGAATTGTGGCAGCCTCTTCACTAGTAAAAACGGGTTTATGCTCAAATTTTTTATATTCCACTTTTTCGCTATCTAGATAACTGCAAATTTGCTCAAAAACTGATTTAGCAGTTGTCTGTTTCATAGACCTAATTTGAATACCCAATTCTTTCATTTGTTCTTCAGTAATAGGGCTGGGGGCATCCATAACTGCAGTTCTGCCAGTAGAAGTCATTGGGAAAGCAATACCTTCTTTAATAGATGTCTGTTTAGCCAAAAGCATAACAAGTCTATCTAGTCCTAGAGCAATACCACCATGAGGAGGCGTTCCCAGTTTGAAAGCTTCCAACATATGACCAACTGATTTTTCAATTTCGTACTCACTATAACCCATGATTTCAAAGGTTTTAGCCAAAATCTTAGGATCATGAGCACGGATAGAGCCACCACCAGCTTCATAACCGTTGCAAACCAAATCATATTGAGTTGTTAAGATATTTTCAACATTTTTACCATCCAAATGATCTTGGACAAATTCGTCTTTTGGTATCGAGAAAGGGTTATGAGTAAATGTCCAACCGCTTTTGCCATCTCTAACTTCAGCCACATCTTCTCTATTTACTTTTTTGAAAAAGGGAAAATCTATTACCCAGGCAAAAGCTAATACTCCACTGGATTTTTCTTCTTCAGTTCTGAGATCAAATTTATCAGCGCCAAATTTATCCATCGCTTGTTGATAGGTAAATACAGGGAATTGCTGATCTTTCAATTTGCCTCCAACTGCCAGGACAGCAGTTTTGGTAGCTTTTTCCACCATTTCCATTACATCCTCACGTTTGGTAAAAGACATTTCCAGATCTAATTGGGTAAATTCAAAGCCACGGTCAGCACGCAGATCCTCATCTCTAATACAACGAGCAATTTGAAAATACCTCTCAAATCCAGCAGTCATCAGCAGTTGTTTGTATTGCTGTGGTGATTGAGGTAAAGCGTAAAATTTACCCGGATTAAATCTGGAAGGCACCACAAAATCGCGGGCGCCTTCTTTAGTAGATTTGGTTAGCATCGGAGTTTCTATCTCTACAAAGTCTTCGCTAAATAATGTTTTACGAAATTCCTCAATTAACTTACTTCTAAGGCGAATAGTTTTTTGCAGTCTTTCTCGGCGCAAATCCAGATATCTATATTTTAATTTTAGCTCTTCATCCAGTTGTGAGCCATCGGTATTAATAGGAAAAGGCAATTCTTTACATTCATTTAACAAAGAAGAATTTGATGCCTGAACTTCAATCGTACCCGTAGGCATATCTGGATTAATCATTTGTTCTGGTCTTTGGGATACTTTCCCAATGACTTCAATTACATCTTCACTACTTAATTTGCCTAATTTTTTATCCCCAACGATTTGAACTTTACCACTGCGATCTCTAAGTTCAATAAAGACTAATTTGCCGTGGTCGCGGATTGTATCTACCCAGCCCTGTAAAGTAACTTCTTGACCGATTTTTTCTAAAGTTTGTAAAGCGAGAGTACGTTGCATAGATATGATGTATGAAGTAAGAAGTATGAAGTATGGGATTAAATCTCCCGGCAGCTTCGCGCCTACCCTCTTTACAAAAGAGGGATTTTATACAATTTACTACATGACTTTTAATTACTAAAAAACCGCCATCGTTCCTTAAAAAGGGCCAATATGGCGGTACCACCTATTATTTTACTTATCCTGCTATCACGGGCTTACCCGTTCCGGTTGTTACCCCGGACAGCTTGTTGGTTGTCAGTCAACTCAAACGCTTGTATGGAATATATCAGTATTTTATGCTTAAATTATTGAGTAGTCAAATATGAACGAAGCAAATTTTGCCCCTGCAGAGGCTGCCAATTTCCATCCAGTCGACGTTGCTGATCCTCCCAAGCCAGCAGAAATTCCGTTATCTCCCAATGCTAGAGAATCGAATGCATCATTAGCTAATGCCGCAGATGATGATATTACTGAAGGAGAAATCCGTCCATTAGCAGGGGGTGATACTAGTTTACCAAAAGAAACTACAAATAATTTCACTAAAGAAGATGTTACTGAGGGTGATTTTACGATAGATAGTGATGAAGCTAAACCAAATCAAAATAATCAAGATCCTAATTCTCAAGAAAATATTCAACAAACAACTGATCCAAAAACAGAAACTCAATCTGATCAAAATGGAGAAACAGAATCGGATGATGATGTAGTTGACTCCGATGGTGTAAGAGAAGTAACAGATGAAAAAGAATTCCAAGAGAAGTTAGAATGCCAAAAAACTAGAGATTATTTTAGGTCAAAATTAAAAGAAGAAATGGCTAAAGAAAAACCCGATGAAAAAATGATAAATACATTGAATACGCTGGCTAACATGGATGACAAACAAACTCGGGAATTTATTAATATAACCAAAGAATATTGTTCAAATAAAATAGGTAAAGAAACGATAGAGCGTCAGTCAAGTGAACCCAAAACAGAAATTGTATTAGAGGTTGCCAAAGAATTAGATAGAATTGAAATGAAGGGTATTTTTCCTAAAGAAAGAATGGATTTGGTTAGAGATAAGATATTAGTATTATATCTCAATCCCGATAACAAAAATAAAGGTCCAGAAGATTTTATTACCGCTAAACTGTTAATTTTGCTATGGCTTCTAGCAATCGCTTTTGATGTTGGCGATAAGTTAGTTAAAGAATCATTTAAGGCAATGGCTCCAGACATTAAATCCATACCAGAGAATCAACCGCAACCATTACCAATACCCGTCCACGAACAAGCTCAAGCAAGACAAGCAGAACAACCCACCGTGACAGAATCACCAGCTGTAAAAACTGATGATGAACCAATAAGCTTGGATCCTGTTTCTGAAGTTCCAGAGTTAGATAAACAAGTTGATCGACCTGAACTTACCGCAGATTCAATACCACAATTGGATGAATCGGAACAGTCTACTGTTGCAGAATTAACCAGAGAGCAACCAATACAAATTACCCAAGAAGCAACTCATCCAGAAAAACAAGTTCAAAGTACTATACATCAAGCTGAGGAAAATAAAGCTCCATTAGAACAGGTAGATATATCTGAAGCTGATAAACAGGAAGTTCGTCCAAAACTAACAGGTCTACAATCTCCACGGATTGCTGATACATCAACGACTTCTATTGACATACAAAATCAACCTCAAACTGATGAAGAAGCAGCTATTCTTGCAGGCCCAGAAACTACTGGAGATTTATTTAATAAGGTTACCAATGCTCCAGAAATGGCAGAAGCTGTATCTCAGTCCACAACCGTTTAGTGAATTAACTCTTGACTCTTAACTTCAATGCCTTAAAATATTCTACGTATGTCTAGTTACCCAATTAATAAAAACCAAGTTAAACACCAAGACCGCAATTTGTGGATTATTTTTGGCGGTTTTAAGGAGGTATAGGGTAAGATAAATAATTTTAGAAAAAACCAAAACCTCCTTAAACCAAGGAGGTTTTTTTGTGCCTATGCAAATAAAACTAATTAACCAATCAAATTCAAGTTCTTTGTACGTTAATAAAGGAAACGAACCGCCGTGGCAGGTAGTCTATCGTCAATTGAGATTACACAAATTATCAAATGTAACTAGTTATCAAGTTAATGGCAATCTTTATATTGTGGTGCCGGTAGGAAAGGAGGATGAATAAATTTAAATTAAAAATATCAAATTCAGATTATAAATTTATTTATTGGAGGTAAATATGGGAGAAAGATTAGGACCATATGTAAAACCAGGACTTAGTAGGGGAATATTAAATATTGAGAGTGTTCAGACAGGGCCAACTGTCTTAGTAAATCAAGATAAAGCTCTTTTAAGAGCCATATTAAGTCCAGATAGAAGAATAGTCCGAGAAAAAGAGGTAAAAAGAGCTGAGAGAGTTATTTGGCAATCATAGGCTATAATACCAAAGTCTTATTCAAATTATAAAATTATTTTAGTTTTTAATATGTCTCAACGCATTGATGATGAAAGACGAACTATGGCGGCTAGAATTGGCTTAAACGGAAAATATGATTTTTTCCGGCCAGTATTTCATAAAGAGGGAGAAAGTCTGGCTAGAACCTTTTTTGTTCTTAGTCAAAGATTTGCCGTTGATGAGGTTGGATTGGAAGAGCTGCGTCAAGCCTATGACTATATGATGGCAACGACACGTTATGGTGATGACGGGACTCCGATAAGTGTTTCTATTCCTGGATATAATGTGTTTAGGGGTTTGTGTGAACAAAATGGAATTAAGTTATAGCAATGTCTTTTATAAGTAACTGTAGTTTCTTCATCCAATTCCACTCATTAAGATCAATTTGGTATACCAGATCGATTTTACTTTGAGGAGTTAATTGTTTAACTTTGTCAGGAGCATTGAAATAAAGGGTTTCGACATTAGTTATTAGTTGCGAGTTGCGAGTTGTTGGTTGGATAACTAACTTAATATGTTGGCCGGATTTGCCAAGTGGATAAATTGCTTGCAAATTTAAATTTTTAGTCACAAAAATTGGTTTAGGATTTCCCATTCCAAAAGGGGCAAATTTTTCAATTTCCTGATAAAGATCCAAAGAGAAATCATTAAATTCTAATTCCGTTTCAGCTTCTAAAGTTGGAATTAATATTTTTTCATTAATATTTTTTTGAGCATAATTTTGCAATAATTGAGTTATATTTTCGATATTTTCAGTTGCTATACTAAAACCAGCTGCCATTGGGTGACCACCTAACTCCAAAAACTCATTTTCAAACTGTCTTAAAATTTCGATAATATTAACACTAGAAACAGACCTTACAGAGCCTTTGGCAAAACCATCCATAATAGCAATAGCAATTGATGGTCTGGCAAAATTTTCAGTTAGTTTACCTGCAATCAACCCTATAACACCTGGATTGTAGTTGTTGGAACTAGTAACAATAATTTTGGGCAATGGCTTTT
>CAYXFC010000022.1:0-9826 GCA_964464155.1 uncultured Pseudomonadales bacterium | reverse complement strand
ATTTTCACGCTCTATGCCATCACCAGCAATGGTCATAGACCATTTATTATTTTCTTTTGACTGTAATTTCTTAAATGCTTTCAGCACCTTATCTACTTGTTTCCATGGCACTAGTCTTCCAACATAAATAATTGAATTTGACTTTTTAGCTAACATTTTAATCTTGGGAATTTCTACCGCGTTAGGGATATTAATTGCTTTAATATGAAAATGTTTAGCCAAAACTTGTTGTAAATATTCTCCCGGAACAATTACTTTTTGAGCATTAGTTAATATAATTTTTTCCAAATTAAATAAGATATTATCAAAAAAGCTTTTTTTACTTTCTAAGTATTCATCCAAAAAACGAGTCCCTCCATTGCTCTGATATTTTTCCCAAACTTCATCACCCACATATTTTAAGACATATTTTTTATCTAATAATTTACAGGCTATCATAGATGCAAAGCCCACAGTCAAAGTCCCCTGCACATAAGCAATATCGGCTATTTTAAGATTTTTCCATATTGTAATAAATAGTTTGAGTTGGCGTAATAACGGATTAGTATAAATTGATATTTGTTCAAAATTATCTTGTTTGACATTTTCTTTTCCTAAACAAACAATATTAATTTGATATTCTTTTGGTAATTTAGTAACTAACTTTTCGATGTATTGGGCTGGTCCCCCAACTACGGGCGGATATATAGGAGTAATTATCAATAATTTTTTAATCATATAAAATTTCAAGTTTGGGCAGAATTATACTCCAATCAAATCTAGATTTTACTTTTTCTATAGCTAATTTTCTTAAAATATCATTATTATTTTGTGATTTAATCACAGTTTCAAATTCCTGTTCTAAGTTATCTGAATTTAGTAAAAAACCATTTTTATTGCTATCAATAATATCAACTACTCCACCGGATTTTAGAGCAACTGGAATTACACCACAAGCCATAGCTTCGATAAATGAAATACCAAAACCCTCACCAATAGACAGTCTTACAAAATAATCATAATTTGGCAATATACTGCTCAACAATTCTTGTTTAATATAGCTTTTTAGAAAAACATTTTTCTCTAGTTTTAGATTTCTAATTTGATTAATTAAAGTAGTTTCTAGTGACCCTGTACCAAAAATGTCTAAAGTTGATTGGTAACCCTTATCATTCATTTGTTTAATAATATCAATTAATTGCGTTAAATTATTCTTTTTCTCCAGTCGTGAAGTTGATACTAATCTAATTATCTCGTCTTTCTTCTTTTCTTGATACTTGATACTTAATACTTGATACTTATTTATATCTACACCATTGGGAATAACTAAGATCTTATTTTTATCTACGCCTATTTTCTTAACTTGATTAGCCAAATAATTACTCACACAGTGAACTTTACTGGCTTTTTTTAGGCAAAATCCAATTAGTAATTTTGCAACAATCTTAAATGCTCCAAACACCTCATCATAATCGCCAATATCGCCACCCTGTATTGTAGCGATATACGGCACCTTATGCCTTTTGTGTAGCAAGTAGCCAACTATCATCCCAGGATAAATATGAGTGTGGACTCTATGTATTTTCTGTTTTTTTAAGATCTCACTGGCTTTAAGATACAGAGGAATTACAGCTAGTATTGTTTGTATATAACGAATATTAAGACAAGGTACCCGTACTACATTGACGCCATTTATTATCTCATCACCTTTCCACTGTGACCGCCACTTTCCCGTTACAACCCAAACCTTATTTTCTTTTTTATTTGCTTGATACTCCGCGACGTGTTTGGCAAAGTTCTCAGCTCCATAAATTACCGGATCGTAATGAGTAATAATGTGTAAAATATTCATACCAATTTTTGATATTCTTTAAATAGTTTTTTTACTGCAATTTCCCATGTATATGTACTCGTTACTTTTTTAAAACCTGCTTCACCCATACTAACCCACTTATCGTGGTTTTTGAATGCATTTTTTAAACCTTTAACTAAAGCTGAAACGTCGCCCACCTCCACAATAAAACCGTTCTTTCCGTCCTCAACCATCCATGGATTATGACCTGCAGTTGTTACCAAAACCGGTAGTTTATATGACCAGGCATCCAAAAGAACAATTGGCTGTCCTTCAGCAATAGAGGGCAAAACAAATAAGTCTGCATCTAAGTACAATTTTTCCAATTCATCGCCAGTTTTTTTACCCACGAACTCAACTGAGTTAAGTTTTAGTTTTTTACTCAATGCTTTAAGTGATGTCTCAAGTGACCCATCGCCCACAATTTTTAACTCGTATTGTGATTTATTCTCTAGCAAAACTAAACTATGTAACAATATTTCCAATCCCTTAATTTTTTCAAGTCTCCCTACAAATAGTAATTTTATTTTCTTATCTAATGTATTCTTTTCAAATTTTTTAATATCTTTTTTTGTTACTCCATTTTCAATAACTTCGATTTGTTTATTTACATTGGGATATTGTAAAAAATTGGCCGAAACACTAATTTGCTTATCATATTTTACTTTTGTTAGTAGGTACTTTTCAAAATAATATTTCCAACTCTTTTTTTCATATTTTAACCCAACCATATCCATCGTATGGCTACCATGCACAGAATACACAACAGGAATACCCAATATAACGCTCAGAATCTTTCCAGATATGCCAGCTGAAAATGCTTGCGCATGAATAAGTTGAAAAGGTTTTCTAACGTGATGAAAAAATACTTGTACAACTACCCAAAGATTCCACACCAACCTTGCCACTAGCCCAGCGTTGCGTTGGGTAAAAACATTTATTTCGCATGGATAGTCTTTTTTTAATATTCTTACAATATTATCCAAATATGTTTGTCCACCACCCAAGAAAGAGCCCCCATAGCAATCGATCAGCATAGCAATTCTAATTTTATCTACCATAAGTTTAACTATTTAATCAGCTGTGAATATAAAGTTTCAGTTTTTTTAGCAATTGACAGCCACTGATAATCAACAACTGAAGACGATCCTTTTTTACTCAAACTTTTCCATGTAGTTTTGTCTAATAATAGTTCTTTAGTTTTATTCACCAAATCGGAAAAATCATTTTGAGCGAACAATAAGCCTCCTAATTTGTTAATAAATTCTTTTGAAGTTGGGATATCAGCAGCGATAAATGGAACTCCATATGAGTTTGCTTCAATTAGCACAATTCCAAACCCCTCAATAAGTGAAGGGTGGATTAATAAAAGTGATTTATTGAGCTCTTGATACAGCTTGTCTTTGGGGACATGACTTAAAAAGGAAACTTTGTTTGATAATTCTAATTCTTTAGTTAGATTTTTTATTTTAGCTTCCTCTGGACCGCTGCCAATAATGAGCATCGTTATCTTAGGAAATTCTAGTTCAATGGCTTTCAATAATTTGACTGCCCAATCAACTCGTTTATATGCTACTAATCTAGAAATTACAATAAGCCTATCTAGCTTGGGGTTTGCGATAGTAATTTGGGGTAATTCAACCCCGCAAGGAATCACTTCAATTTTGTTGGAATTTATTTTATATTTTTCTAGTTTTTGTTTTACAGACTCCGATATAGCAATATATTTGTCCCATGGTAATTTTATAATGCTGTTTTCTACCAGGTCACCAATTCCTCCTAGTAAACTACCAAACAACTCTTTCCATTTCCCCAATAGTACATCGGGATAAAATGCTATGGTTGGTATTTTTTTGATACGACCAATGATAGATACAGGAACTAATGTTACAAAATTTGACCCTTCAACAAGGTTAATATTTAAGCTAATTCCCTTAACAATACATGTAATTATGTAAAAAAGTCGAGAGAAAATTGACACAAAACTAGCGCTTGTTTGACTTACTTCTCTTCCAAATCTATATATTTTTAATTTCCCCTGCTCTTCAAATGCAGATTCTCCTTTTTTTCTTCTAGCAAACACGGTAATAGTATGGTTTTTTGATACATATAAAGCAGTATAAAAACAGCGAACTTCGACTCCGCCAGAAAATACCTGATTTTGCAGAGAAGGGAAAAACTCACTTACCATCAATATATGCATAAGTTAATTATATCAAGCATTTGATGGAATAACTAACGATTACCCATAACAAAAGGGCTCCTATTTCTAGGAGCCCTTTATAGTATAGATCTATCTCTATTTAGCCTTTACCGTAATCTTTTTGGGTTGCATTTTGGGGTGTTTAGCAAATATCACTCGCATCACACCGTGCTTACTTTCAGCTTCCGGTTCAACGTTTAAATCAATTTCTCCTGGAACTGCAACTCTGTACGAAAATGAACTGGTAGCTTTGCGGTAGTATTTCATTTTTTTTGTCTTCCTCGGTTTCAGTTGTTTCGCCCTTAAGCCATAAGACGCCTTTGTCAAAGGTTATTTCTACGTTTTTAGGATCAATTCCTGGTAAAGATGCATCTACGAATACATTTTTGTCATCCTCAGAAATTGAAACTCCACTTGGATTACTTGCTGTTAATGGTAAATCTTCCTCATCCAAGTCAAACCAACTGGATGAAGGAAAACTCCAGAAACGACGGGGAACTAAATCGAGTGCCATATTGCCTCCTTTTTGAATTAATAATTTATAATTAGCAGTATCTTACCATTACTGCTAATACGTTGTCAATAGCCTACTTAGAGTGCTAATTTATGTTTACGATTGTATTTTAAAAAACAACTTATGAAGAAGATATGAATTATATAAGGCTTTTAATAGCAGCAAAATCATGCAATAGCGTATCTTTCAATTGCCGGTTATAGATTGAGGCCGCAGGATGATAAAGCGGTATTACAGTAACCACTCCATAGTCAGCCCAAGCCTCAAACTGTTTACCATGAGATGTGCTTATGACCCCCATTTGATCTCCAATACCAAACATATTCATAACATATTGGGATGAGAATCTACCCAATCCACATATAACTAAAGGCTGGATAATTTTAATCTGCCGCTCCAGATATGGCCCGTAGAGGGCAATTTCCTCCGGAGTTGGGTCTCGGTTTTCTGGTGGACGGTCTTTAACAATATTAGTCACATAGGCATCAGCTCTCACCAAACCAATTGATTCAAAAAGCTGATCAAGAATTTTTCCTGCAGCGCCGCAAAATGGTTTTCCACTCTTAGCCTCATTTCTTCCAGGAGCCTCACCAACCAACATTATTTTGGCATCGTGATTACCTTCTCCAAGCACCGGATAATAATTATTTTGAGTTCGATATTCATATAATGGAGATTCATTCAAATCCCATATTTCATCACGGATTTGTTTTAAGGCATTATCTTTATCCATAATATTTATTATTTCCCCTTCCACAATATATTTTTAAAATCAACTATCTTACCATTATTTACTTTAATCCCCTCTGCTTTTAAATATTTGGCTTGTCCATCTAGCCCACCAAAGGCAAACGTTTTTGCTAAGTTTCCCCCAGCACTTACTACCCGATGACAGGGGATTTTATTATGGTCTGGATTATGATGCATACACCAACCGACATATCGTGGCCCTCCACCGCCTGCCATTAAAGCAATGCTCCCATAAGTGCTTACATTTCCCTTAGGAATCTTAGCTACAATTTGATATATTTTAGATCTTAAACTAATCATTTTAGTATTACAAATTGAGTGGCTTCAAAAAGTTTTATATCTTTAACTTTTACCTCAACAATTTGCGACAACAATGGTCCTTTGTAACAAAGGGCTATTAGTTTTTTAATATTGTCCTCATTACCTATGATTTCACCATATAGGCTCCCATCTTTTTGGTTTTTAACAAACCCAACGAGATTTAAACGCTTAGCGTTAGATTTAACAAAATATCTAAATCCAACACCTTGAACTTTACCTTGAACCGTTATGGAAACCGCTTTTTTTATTGGCATAATTTTTGTTACCAAAAGATTTGGCAGTATTAATTTTTTGGATACTTTTACCACTTTTAAACCATCTGGGAGATCGATATCCAAGTGGCTGGTAATTTTTATTTATGTTCACCATGTCTATTTTTATTCATCAAAGCTATTTCTCTTGTTAATTTGGTAATATCATTGCGGATATTTTCAATAATAACGCTTAGTCTAAAAACTAGGTAGAAAACAAGTGCTAATGCTACATAAACTGCCAAATCAGCCCCTCTTCCAATATGAAATAGTTGAGCAAGATAGGTCAAAAATTCCGGATAAAAAACAGTAATCACCCCCATTAACCATAAACAGGACCAGAATAAAAAACCACTTAATTTGATGATACCGTCTTTATAACGGAAATAAGCTCGGCTTATTGGCCAAAACATCATGATAATAAGCAAAATTTGAATCGGAAAATACTGAAGTTCCATATTTATTATTTATTTTATATCTTCTTATATTATCACATTTATTTATCTAAATTTTCGAAGTAAAAGCTTAACAACCACATTTAAACTATTTAGATTACTTTGCCCCTTATTTCTGGAATACTCAGTATATATTACTGATATTGGTACTTCTAATAATTTAAGGTTATGTTTTTTTATTTCGGTAAACAATTCTGATGACACTTCCATTCCCTGAGTTTTAACATTTATAAATCCTAAGGCTTTACGGTTAAACCCACGGAAACCTGATTGGGAATCAGTAGTCCAAAATCCAAATAATATATAGGTAAATACATTGCTGGTAAAATTAATTATTAATCGATCTTTCGGCATTCCCTTTTGACCCATCATACGCGAACCTATAACTACATCAGCATCATTATTTATTAATAATTTAATTGCTTTAGGAAGATCGTTGATATCATGTTGCCCATCACTATCCATTGTCAGAGCAAAATCAAAATTATGCATCTTGGCATATTCTATGCCAGTAGCTAGTGCTCCTCCCAAACCGCGATTTATAATATGGTGCAATACTGTCACATTAAATGTTTGACATATTTGAAATGTTTGATCTGTACTTCCATCATCAATAACCACAATTTCAATCACAAGATCATTTTCTTTTTTTACAAAATTTTGTAATTTTTGCATGACAGGACCGATTGCTTTAGCTTCGTTATACGCAGGTAGAATAATACAAAGAGATTTCATAGTCTAAGTCTTAAAATAAGCTGCTGTTTCAGTAAGCCCAATATTGAGACTATATTTGGGAACCCAACTAAGCACTTTTTTTATTCTTTCATTGGACATCACGCTATCATATATATCACCATCTCTCGCTTTTTGATAAATTGCCTTATTATCTATGTTATAAATTTTACTAATACTTTTATAAAGCTCATTAACAGAAATTTGCGTTCCTGTTGAAACATGCAAAATTAAGTTTTTATTAAGTTTACTAGCTGCAATATTTGCCAGAGCTACATCTTTAACATAGACAAAGTCTCTGGTTTGATTGCCGCTACCGAAAATTGTTGGTCTTTTACCTTCCGCTAATTTTTGGCAAAAAATTGCCACAACGCCACCTTCTGCATTACTAGTCTGCCTTGGTCCATAAACATTAGCGTAACGAAAAATTGTGGTAGTAAAAAACTGACTATATATACTGATATACCATTCGGCCAATAATTTATCCAAACCATAAAACGATTCAGGAGAAGTTTTATCAGTTTCTTTTATTGGGAATTGAGTGGCGTTCCCATATACCGCTGCCGAAGAGGCAAAAATAAATTGTTTTGCTTGATATTTTTTGGCAAGCTCAAGCAGTTTGATTGTAGCCAAAACATTGGTTGTGGTATATGTAACAGGCTTTACGAAAGACTCACTTACATTTATAAGCGACGCATGGTGATTAATTAACTCTGGTTTCTCTTTTGCAATTATATCTTCCAAGCCTACCTGAGTAATATCTTGCTGGTAATAATTTATGGGTAATTTATCGAACAGTTTTGGTTTAGCTTGCAGATCAACTACCAGCACTTCAAATCCAGATTCTAAATACTCTTGCACAAGATGTGAACCAATAAAACCAGCTCCTCCGGTAATTAAAACTTTAGTTGCCATAGTTTATGCTATCCAATAACCCCTAGTAAATAACATGGTGCAGATAAAAAGTAAAATAAAATGTATAGATAATATTAGATATCGTACATATTTATTTTTGATCGTGGCCAACACTATATATATAGGAAATAAAACTAGAATATAACGTGGCATAGATGAAAAAGTGCCAGTTAGAGTCGGTAGTAAAAATGATAAAAATGAAAAAAGTAAATAACTAGGTCTGACTTTTTTAATATAACCCCATATTAACAAACCAATTGCATATAGACTAGCTAACATTTCCAACCAAACAGTAAAATATATTGGGTTATTTTTATCTACGGTAAATATCATCTTAACATAGCGCCATATTACCTGATAGAGAAGAACCAACTTTCCTGTTTCTCTACCCGCTCCAAAGCCACTTTGGACATGCGCAAATAAAAAAGGATCCTCAAATTTAACCCACAAATAGAACATATAAGCTAATAGTCCTAATGAGGGTAGCAAAATCCAAAATATTTTTTTCCAGTTGATATTAGTTTTATTATTTTTTAGCTCCAATAATATAGAAGGAACAATAAATATTCCAATGATTCTGCTAAAACTTAATCCAATACCCCATAATCCAACTTCTTTAAGATTAACTTTACGTAGATAATAAAACGATAATAGTAGTAATAGTAAAAACAGCGACTCAGTATAGGCAGCAAGAAAATAAAAACTGGTTGGGAATAAACTTACAAAAATAATAGCTCTTTTGGCTACTTTATCACTGTAATCTATTCTTAATAATTTATAAAATACAGCCAGAGATAAAATAAAACAAATATGAGAAATTAACAGCGCGCTGATTAGATAATTATGAAGTAGAAAATTTACAATTCTAATTAAAATAAAATATCCAGGAAAAAATGCTTGTGTTAAACCATAAACATATCCGTCTTTGGCTAACATCAGATAATGAACTCCGTCAAAATTTGCCCATGACCATAAAAGCGGATGTCCAAATTGAGACAAAATAGTATCAGAGTAAGGAAAGCTAGGCTTAAAAGGTAATTTTGCAAATCCAACCACTGCAGCTATAAATGTAACTATCCTTAAAACAATAAAATTAAGGAAGATAAATTTCCATGGAATATCCTGTTTATTTGACATATCTGTTTTTAATCCCAACTAAACTGATAATTAATAAGATAGAAAAAGAAAATAATGTTATATAGTCTCCTGTTTTCTTGGCAAAAGTATTTTCAGTCAAAGTAGTTTCAACTAAATGTTTTCCAGGCTTTAGCTCAAAATTTGGTAGTCCCGGATAATCAGGATTTCTAGTATTAATATTAGTTATTTTACCATCTACTGTGGTCTCCCATCCTGGCATATATGCTAAACGTTCTACAATATTTGCACTAGCTGTTGATTCAACGCTGTATCTATGTTTTGTTGTGATCCAATTTTCAATATTTATTTTTGCCAGATTATTTATATCTTTGACTTGAAAAGTATAAGCAATATTCCTGTACATATTAAAATCATTAGGAAGTAACTCGTTATTCACTGAACTAGTAAATGGAAATTCAAAATATTCATAGTCAGTTAGATGCATTATTTTGCCAGGTTTAGCATATAAAAATATTTGAACGAAACAAATAACTAAAACTATATAATTTAGATATTGATTGTTAATTTTACTAACTGTAATAGCTCCCAAAGTGGCCAAACTAAAAGTAGGAATTACTAGAAGTCTCCAAGGAAATTGTATCTTCCATAAATAGTGAAAAAGGTTCCATATGTCAACTGATGCGTTTGTCATAAAAAAAATACTTAAGAATGTAAAAAATAAAAAATATAATAACAGTTTTTCTTTTTTGATAAATT
>CAYXFC010000021.1:0-10125 GCA_964464155.1 uncultured Pseudomonadales bacterium | reverse complement strand
CATTGACTCAACCTCTTTTTTAAATATTTGATCCAATTTATCTATATATTTATTTGGCAAGTGTATTGCTGGTTTTAGTATGGTATACCTGTCTTTATACCAGTTCCATTGATGTAAATTCTTTATTTTATTAAAACCAAGATCAATTCCTCGCAGTTTCAACGCTATATAGATAAATTGTAGTTCTGGATCATCTTTAATTCTGGGTTTAATCTGTTTCTCGAAAAACTTGGTGTCATAAATAAAATCCTTTTTAAAACCTAAACTTGTATTGTCTAAACCAAAACTTAAGGCTAAAGCATTATTAAACCAACATTTGGAACACACATGACACCAATGGCTATTATTTGTTAGTGGTTGGCGTGCATGACAAGAAAATTGATATTTTGCGAGCTTGGGGTAACGGTTATGTAAGATATAAAAAACAGAAGATTCTTCTAAGGGTTCTAACATTGTTTTAACTTGAGTTTTGTTAGCAGTTATACTTGATAGCATATTATTTTGTTGAAATACCCAATCGGGGTGTTGGTCATATGATGAAAAAACCCGCCAGCCATTTTTTATATAAGATTCATTGTTTGTATATTCATTACCAAACAAAACCATGTTTGCACCATATGCAAAAATAAAAGGAAGCATTAACAATAAAAAGGTAGTAGCTTCTGTGCCCCATCCTATCTCGCTTTGCTTTTTTAAGTTAAAAGCTCTTCCATATCGGAACAAACCTGGATCGTTTTTTATGTAATATGATTTAATCTTAAAAACACTTGATAATTCATTAAGCATTTCTTTTTTTGCCATTTCTTCATATGGTTGAGAAGGTTCTTGGACGTAGACCAGTATTGGTTCAATATCTAGTTCCAAACAAAGGCCTAGTGTGGCTAAACTTTCTTTGCCGAAAGAAAAAGGAATAATTGCCACAGGTTTGTCATGTTTAAAATTTTGAATATTTATATTATTTAAAATTTGGCTGTTAGATTTTTTGAATTTATATTCCCAATTATAAAATTTTTGGAGATATTTCAAACGGAAAGTCTTATCAACATCCTCGCAATATAACATGTCATATAGCTGATTTTTGAACAAAAAAGGTTCAAAAAAAGGTATGGGGATATCATAATCAATTTGAGAATAATCAAGCATTAACGGTAAATAATGAGTGTTTGCTACTGTGATATGTTCTTGTAGGAATATTTTTACCTCTTCTGGGGTTTTTGTCCATATTTCATGAGGATATTCTAGAGCATAATCTTTATTTTTAACATTAATACTAATTCCATTGGTGATGAGAGAACTTTTTATTTTTAGTACTTTATTCATAGTATTATTTAAAAGAAGTAATATAAGGGACCTTCTTATATCTATTAATCGTTAAATCGATAATTTGTTCAATTAATTTAGAAAAATATTGACTATTATTTTTTTTGTTTTTAGTATTGCTTGCTGCCAAATCCTTTAAGGTCTCAAATGGAAAATCGGGGTTAATATCTATGACATAAGGATTATTATCGCAATCTACTCTAATCTCGACTCTACCATAATCACGGCAGCCAATTGAAAGATAAGTATCAAGTGAAATTTCCGTAATTAATGATTCTAGTTTTTTACTTAATTTTTTGGCTGGTTGAAAGACATTAATATTTTTATTAAGATCCGTATCGTTACTATAAATATGCCAGGCAGATTTAGGCATATTAGCAAAACTTGACTGTACAAGCGGCAAGACTTCTAAGTCTTCTTCTTCAGTTCCCAGTATAGAAACATCATATTCTTCTCCTTCAATATATTCTTCTATTAAGGCAGGTTTGCCCATTTTGTTGACTATATAATCAAGCTTATGATTTAACTCAATATCATTATTGACAATAGAATCTTGAGTAACATTATCCCAAAGATTACTGTTGTTGGGTTTAACAATTAATGGAAATTGAAGATCATTTCGGATATCATCTTCGCGGTCATAAATATAGTCCCAGTTGGGAGTTGGAATTTGGTGGTAAGCCATAAGCTTTTTGGTTCTAATTTTATCCATAGTTAAAGCCAGTGTGTAAGGATCAGATCCGGTATATGGGATTTGTAACATTTCTAGAAGAGCCGCTGCGTTGGGTTGTTGATCTACAGAATTATTAATTTTTTGGGTTAGATTAATCATCAAATCAGTATTGCTATTTTTTAACTCATTAAATACGTTTGATAGATTATCAAAATTATACAATTTTACTTTATAACCAATTTCTTCTAATAATTTTTTTAAATATACTCCATCAGAAATACCACCATTATTAACTATGTCGCAACCGTTACATGATATTCCTATCTTTAGTTTACGAAGGGTTGAAACATTAATTCTTTTGATATTTTCTAATTTAGCCGCTCTAATCAAAATATCTTTTTTCAAAGAAGCGGTAGAAAAACGATTTTTACGAGACGTTTTTCCAATTGTCGATTCTGAATCAAATTTGGCAATACTATAATGAATATGTTTGGTAAGTTGCGTTAAATTATCCTCGGCGTCTATCGCATTATCTCCAAAAACAGTAATCCAACCAATAAATTCAAAACCTTCAGGAGGTGCAAGAACAACATCGCCAATTTCTTTATCCATATGTACTTCGCTTAAATATTTATTCGTTCTTAATTTTTCGTCTATATCAAGTTGGGACAATATCCCAGAATTATCGCTTAGAAAATATTTTCCTGTAAGATATTTTTTGGGATCTTTTGGTTTGTGGATTTTTAGATAAACTCCCAAAGCAATTCTAGCTGCATTTTCAACCAAATCTACTCCCCAGGCATTTTTGACAAATGTATATACTTCATCGCCACCCATTCTAAGATTAACTTCGATTGGAACTGGGCCTTTATTAGTTGATTTAGCTTCGAAATGGATACAACCATTTTGTACACCAAGTTTTTCCAAAGTTTCTTCAGCCATCTCAACAAGTTCACGTTGGCTACTTTCCGGCAAGCTTGAAGGAATTGCTTGTCCTGTTTCTACAAAAAAAGGCTCGCTTGTTTGGTAGTTATCCGATATTGACCAAAATTTAACTTTACCATTTTGTAAAAGCATATCAATATCAACTTCATCTCCATCAATATATTCTTCTATCATTATGCTCAGGTCATCCCACTCAGCTGAGTCAGGATGTGATGAAACATTACTTTTTATATAAGTATATACATCATTAATTTCATTGTTGGTATTAACCTTAATCACAAAAGCGCTGCTCGATCCGAAAACTGGTTTGATAACAACTGGGAAGTTAAGTGTTTCTTTGGCAGTTTCTATATCTGACTCTTTGTTAATAATAATATGTTTTGGAGCTTTTATACCATTGTGTATACAAAATTCTCTGAAATTATACTTATTTCTAATTTTAATTGTTACGTTATATGGTATTCCTATAAGATTAAAAGTATCCGCGACACGAGATACTAATAGAGTTGATTCTTCCCAATAAGTTATAACGCCATCTATTTTTATATTGGGATGTTCTTTTAAGAAACCTTTAATTGCAGCTATACACTCTTTATGATTATTTAGATCAGCAAATATCCAGTGATCAACATAAGGACTAATAGAAGTTTTTTCTTTATGAAGGACAATAATTGTTAACCCAAGACGCTTTAATTTAGGAAAAATGAATTTTTTATGTTCAAATCCGGTGTGCACTACTAATAAAGTCTTACCTTGCAGTGGATTGGATTGATTCATATATCAACTAATTAAAAATATACAAAGTAATATGTAGTTTGAGATTAGTTGTATGTAAAAATGTTTTTTCTTAATCTTCCAATTATTTAACATTTTACCAAAATCACAAGAGGGAAAATTATATTTAATAATATGCTATAATGAACTCAGCTCATTGATATAACACTAAATCTCATCGTTAACTTGTTAAAGGAGGTGATGAGTATGAAAACATATATAAAACAACAAACAATAAAAACATATCGACATTTTGTTGATAGTTTAATGCATAAAGTTTACGATAGAAATACAAAAGGTAGGATTTTTATTTACAATAAAGTAAAAAGATTACGGAAAGCTTTGGACACACAAAATATAGTAGATAATTCTAATAAAAACTTGAAAAATATTGAAAAAATGATGAGAAGTTTGCTTTAAGCAAACAGTGTTATATTCAAAAAGCTAAAAAAAGTCCCGCTATAGCGGGTTTTTTAATGGCAATATAAAATTATTTATTATTTAATATTTTTAACTGTTCTTGAGCTTTGATATAATTGGGATTAATTTCTAAAACCTTTTGCCAATTCTCAATCGCTTTGTCAGTCTCTCCTATTTTTGAAAAGACAAGTCCTAGATTATAATAAACAGTATCGTAATTAGGGTTAATTTCCAACTCTTTCTGAAACTCTTCAGCTGCCTGATCATATTGTTTTTGACTTAAATAAATTAGTCCTAAATTATTATGAACAATAGGTTCCAGTGGATTTATTTCTAGTGCTTTATTAAATTCTTTAGCTGCATTAATATAATTTCCATCCAAAAAAAACATAGTTCCCAAATTACCATGATTAAAAGCAAGGCTTGGGGAGGTAGCAACGGCGTTTTCCCAGAAGTTAACACCATTTTTATAAAAAATATTTCGGGAAATGGTTATTCTTAAAAAGACCAAAATAATAGATGTGATAAGTATAAATGAGAATATGTTTTGATTTTTTTTGTTTAATTTATCCCAGAAAGAAACTTTGTTAAGTCCAAGAATAACAAAAAATAATCCAAACATTGGTAAATATAATCTATGTTCCAGAAAATCGGGAGTCATATAAGTAGGTTTTATTAAAGAAGAAATAAAAAAAAGGATAAACCACACAAAACCAAAAGATATTAAACGAAAATTTTTTTTGGGAGTAAAAAATGAAATAAGGAGTACTATTCCTATGGTTATCCAACCGTATTTCCACTTCATATCGTTTAATATGGGATAAACTGATAAATTAAACGGCAAAATAAATTTACCTATTGATGGAATAATAGTAGGTAAATTATGAGTCAAAGAATAAATAATATTGAGATCAGAATTAGTTGTTGGAGAGATTAAAACGGATTTTCTTAAAATATACCAAATTAAAAGCATTATTATCCATCCCACTAAAAGAAAATAGTAATTTTTGGAAAAAATTATTTTTTTCCACTCTGTGAAAAACAAAATATAAAAGCTGATAATTAATGGCAATACAAAGGCACTTTCTTTAATAAGCAAGGCAAACAAAAATAATAAGATATGGAATATATAGTCTTTTTTCATATTATTTTTTGTATATCTTAGAAAAAAGATAAAGCTTAAGATAATAAATACAGCCAGTAAAGAATCATTTCTGCCTGGAATAAAAGCCACAGTTTGAGCAGTTAATGGATGAACTCCCGCTATGATTACAATCAATAAAGCAAAATTTTGTTTAATGTTTATTTGTTTTAGCAAGTAATAAAAAAGCGATATTGCAAGAAAATGAAAAATTAAATTAGTAAAGTGAGAGAAAAAGATAACATATTCCTGTCCAAATTGAGCATCAGCCATGAAAGTCAGTCTTAAAAGTGGGCGATAAAAATAACCTGTTTTGTTGGGATTTCGAAAAATATCTTCAGCAAATACTTGAGGAATATTGGCTAGATTATGATTAAATTGATATTGATTAACAACCAATTTATCATCATCAAGATAAACAATCCCGTTTAATAATGAATTTCCATAGGCTATAAATATAAAAAACCCTATCAATATATATGGATAGTTTAATAGTTGTAAAAAAAATCGCTCAACAATTTTTATATCTTTAGTTAATTTCATTTGTAATTTAGACTAACTGAATAAAATTCACCGACAATTAAAATTACATACAATTTTTATTAAACTGTATGTTAATAACCCTCCTTAATAATGGGATTATTATCTAATTTTATGTTGACTATGCTATTTCTACCCCACTATTAATTCATCTATTTTTGAAAGTAAATCTTGCGAAGGATATGAGTATTTAACTGGAACATGCAAAATTGGAATTTTAACTATATTTGCGACTATATTAACAAAATTATCTCTTTCTTTCCGATCTGAATAGTTGTGACTTGCATCGTCAAGTTCAATAATAAGTACAGGCTTATAACTTACCTTGGTAAACAATACAAAATCCAACACTTTTCGATCTATTTGATTATGATAAGTATAAAAATTACTTACATTATTTTTGACTTTAACAATACTTTTTAAAGGTACTTGCGGTATGATCTCGTATCTATTATTTACAACTAAATTTAATACACTTAAAAAACGTAATTCAGCAGCAGTTAAATAATTTAACTTTATTTCATATGGGAATTTTTGTTTTTTTATAAAAAATGAAGCAGCAAATCTTATTAATATTAAAATTAGAAGTAAAAAAAATAAAATTAACCAATTATTTGAAAAGATGTCCATAAATCAATATTACAATATTATTTGGTTTGTTAATATAATATAAAAGAATAATAATGGAAAATTTATTAATTAATTATTATTTTCTTAATAGTTAAACCCTCAGTTTTTAATACCTTAAAATTAATTCCATCAGTTTTAAGTTTGATGTAGCCAGTATTAGCCAAGCTATGTTGGGGAATTTGTTCAAAAGTTGTATATTTAATTTTGACCAGAAATGATCTGATTACGTTTCCATGACTTACAATTGCCACTGTCTTTCCTTTTTCGCTTCGCGCGATTTCTCTGAGGGCTTTCAAGAATCTTTCAACTGCGTGTAATGCTGTTTCCATATCGGGAAATAGCTGATAATGCCACATTTCTTCTTCTGATAATTGTTCTGGATTACCATATAAAACAGGGTGTTCTTTTCTTATCTCTAATTCTGAAAGATTATTTAGATTCCCCCTTTCTCGTTCTCGTATTTCTGGTTTTATTAGAACTGGTAGGTTAAACTGTCTAGCTATGATTTCTGCTGTTTGTTTAGCTCGAATTAAATGAGAGGAATATATGCCATCCATCTTAATATTTTTAAGAGCTTGGGAAAGATTAAATGCTTGATTAACTCCCTCATCAGTTAAGGGAGTTCCAAGTTCTGTACTTTCAAGTCCAACACCTTGTGTATAGTCGAGGTTACCCTGAGATTGACCATGACGTATTAGATAAATAATTGTATTGTTCATACAAAGTCAGATTTATTCACTAAATTATTGCAGTTTACCATTAAGTGTTTTCCTATATCTAATATAATCTTTTAGATGTTTGAATCCAATTTTTTCGTATAAAGTTTTTGCTCCTGACACATTTTCACCACTGGTATGGAGTCTAACTATTTTAACTCCTCTATTTTTAAGATTTTCTAAACATTTAGTTAAAAGAGTTTGAGCTAAACCTTGCCGTCTAAATTTTTTCTTAGTAGAAACTTCAGTTATTTCCCCAATACCATTTTTTATTTCTGCCAGAACAAGTGCGGCTATTTCACTGCCCTTCCAAGCAATTTGCCATAATGAAGAGTCATTGTATGTGTTAGAAATAAATTCACGATAATCATCTTCGGTCTGAACCGCAACAGTGCCACGATCTGTATATACCTCATTGATAGTTTCCCAAATAATACGCAGATCAGATTGTTTAACAGGTTTTATTTCAAATTCATTTACCAACGAATAATCTTTAAGTAAAGTAAAATCATTAAACTCCATTTCTATTTGGGTAAAAACAGGTTTATATCCATTTTCAGTCAATAATTTAATTTTATCTTTTTCAGTTGATGAAGCATTACCTCCATACATAGCTCTACCCTTTGTTGGATGCTTATAAGCAATTTCTCTGATGCGCTTTTCGCACCAATGTAGCATTTCAGTCCCAATACCATTTCCCCGGTATTGAGGGATTAAATATCCTACGTGCAAATAAAGCCTTGTTCCATCGTTTTCCACCCACCAGGCAATTTGGCAATAACCAATTATTTCACCATGTAATTCTACAATTAAGATATCTTTTGGAGGCTCGCAATGATTTTGAGTAATTGTTTCTGCCATCTCTTTTAAGGACAGAAAATGTTCAAGAGTTGAGATTGTATCGACTTTGTCGGTTTCTATACATTGCTTGCGCACATTAACCATCCCCTTAAAATCATTAGTAGAGTTAAAAGTACGGAAAGTCGTGTTATTAATTGCCATATTCTTATATTCCTAATTAGTTAATGCTTGGAATATTTTAACATTTTATTATATTAATGAACCTTTTAATTGGGATGTAATCAAAACAAAATTTTTTAGGCAATAAAATTTAATATATTAAAGTGGATAGTAAGAAAGAAAATAAAATTAATAAGTCAGAAGTTTGGCCTTAGTTTATAAAGTTTGCATTAGGAGCGGGTAACGGGAGTCGAACCCGTCTATCTACCTTGGCAAGGTAGTGTAATACCGATATACCATACCCGCCTACGCTAAAGCTTCGGCGGGCAGGCCCGCTTCTACTTTGTATCAAGCATAAGCAAACAAGCTCGCTTCTACTTTATATTAAAGCTTAAGCGGATAAGCCCGCCTATCTTTAACTAGTAAGCATTTTAATATACTTATGTGCCGAGCTGAGGGATCGAACCTCAATCTCATGTTTTTCAGACATGCGCCGTGACCAACTTGGCTAGCTCGGCATGATGTTTTACCTCGAGTCAGACATGGACATTGTGGCCAAATGTCTAACTCGGCAAAATAACAAATTTCAAGTCAGACATACGCATTGTAACCAAATGTCTAACTAGGCAAACTTCTTTTTACCACTAACCATTTCACAAATCGGAACAAAATGACTAGTGTGGCAAATAACGAAAGAATTATATCACGTAAATATATTAGAAATGAGTAGTATTTAATATAACTACAATAGATCCTATCCATGAATGTGAAATTATTAATGTAGCAATATCACGATATTTTAAAAAATGACCAGCTAATAATATACCCAAAAAGAAACTTCCGACAGTTAAAACCCAACTGCCGAAAGGTAAATGTACTAAAGCAAAAACAAAGCTTGAAAACAGGATTATGAATAATTTGTTTTTTGTTACCTGTTCAAGTCTATTAATGTAATAAGACCTAAAAATAAATTCTTGAAGAGGAGCTGATATCAACCAATATAACAGTAAACTAAAAGGCAGTTTAAACGCTAAACTATTTTGTTTTACTCCAGGAATAATCAAAAAATCTGGATTTTGATAGTATAACAATCCTATAAAAACTGTTGATAGGATTAACCATGGCAATATATGTTTCATTGAACTTATTATTGTCTTAATATTGTTAACACCCAGAATATTACGGTTTAAATGATAGAGTCTTATCATGAAATAAATATATATAATGCCAACAAACATTGCAGCAGTTCGTAGTATGAGTAGCATTGGGAAATAATACAGTAATACCAAAGGCAATATTATTAGAATAGCAAATTCTAATAAAACAATTCGCTTTTTGTAGATTATCATATGGATCATAGAAAAATATTGGAGATTCAACTTAAAATTATGTGGGTGATGAGGGGATCGAACCCCCGACCTTCCGGATGTAAACCGGACGCTCTAACCAGCTGAGCTAATCACCCATTGTTAATATGCTATTTTACCTTCATTTCAGATTTCATCCAAGATTCAATCCCTGTTGAAACTTTATTTATTGGGACAGAGACGAGGACAAAAGTATCGTAACTATGAATTTGACGTACTGTAGTTTCAATTTTGTCAAATAACTCTTCAACTGATTCCATTATTAATAATACTTCATTAGCTTGATTTGTTTTACTCTGCCATAAAAAATTTGAAATAACTTTGGTTTGCTTTATACAAACAACTAATTTTTTTCCTAATAAAACATGTGTAATCTGCTCTGCTTCTTTTGTATTGGCACATGTTAATAATAAAAGACAGGGTTTCATATAAAAAATGAGTTATATAAAGTGCCTGGAAGAGGTATTCTTCGTTAAAACTTCGAATACCATATCAAAGCATAGGGCGTATTTGTACAAACCATTCCGTAGCTTACAAAGCGTAGGATGGGTGCCTGGAAGAGGAATCGAACCTCCAAGGGTTGCCCCATACGGTCCTGAACCGTACGCGTCTACCAATTTCGCCATCCAGGCAACTCCT
>CAYXFC010000020.1:0-10277 GCA_964464155.1 uncultured Pseudomonadales bacterium | reverse complement strand
AATGATGTAAACTTATTATCTTGCAAAATAATTCCAATAATGTTAAAGTCAATTCTTCTCAAAAATATAAATATTAACTATACTTAAATCCATATGAAAAAAGCCTTACTTTACATTTTTGCAGTCTCTTTATTGTTAGTTAGCTGTAATAAAACTGATCAAGCAATTCTTTTTTATGGTAATACTTGTCCGCATTGCAAAGAGCTAGAAGAAAACTTTGCCAAATTAGGGGTTGATAAAAAATTCCAGTACGAGAAAAAGGAAGTTTATAATGACAAAGCTAATGCTAATTTGTTAGGTGCCAAAGCTGGATATTGTGGTTTGAATACCAATAGTATCGGGGTTCCTTTTTTGTATGCTCAGGGCAAATGTTTTGTTGGAGTTCCAGATATCGAAAAATATGTGAGTGAAAAAACTGGCATTATTTTTGAAGCGTCAGGGTCTGCAAAGCAAGCAAGTGGATCAGGGAATTTAATTAATGAATAAAAGTCAAACATGATTTGATGTATTTTAATCTATTCTGCAAAAGATCGTAAATCATGCTTTTAATCTATTTAGAATGACATTAAAACAAATTTATACTCCAATACTTTTAGCTACTTACTACTTGCTATTTACTACCAAGACTTATGCTGTTTGCCCTGTTTGTACTGTAGCAGTTGCTGCCGGTGTTGGTTTGTCTCGATATTTAGGAATAGATGATACCATTTCTGGTCTTTGGATCGGGGCATTGCTCATGTCATCATCTTTGTGGATGGCAAATTGGCTGACAAGAAAATCCTGGAGAATACCAGCTAAGACAGCTTTATCTATATTAATTATGTATGGAATTACTTTAACACCTTTATATTTCACTGAAATTATTGGTCACCCCAATAATCGTGTTTGGGGTATGGATAAGCTGTTTTTAGGAATTTTTATCGGAACTATGTTTTTTGTGATAAGTGTTTTAATAGATAAATGGTTACGGACCAAAAACGAAGGTAAAGTTTTTGTACCTTATCAAAAAGTGATTATACCAATCACATTGTTGCTTAGCAGCAGTTTAATCCTCTTCTTTTTGCTATAATTGCCTCATGGCTATCAAAACTAATTTTAATATTCAATCAAACTTTTCCTTTAATGGCAAACAATATAATTCCTTAGATGACATGCCGGAAGATGTCAAAAAATATTTTTTAGACCAAAATAATAATGGTTTACCAGATTTTGTTGATATCAAAATGCCAGGAGTTGCTAAAATGATAGAAGATACAAGACAAAATGATAAAACCTCATTGACTGACGATAATGAAAATGAACAAAAAGACAATAAAGTAGATAGTATACAAGTCCTAAACAATATAAATGAAAATCCAATAAAACAAAATAATTCAGTGATATTTTTTTTACCTGTTGTATTAATTATAATCTTAATCCTTTACTTACTTTTTAAGTAATTAAAGTATCTATATGAAATTAAATACCGATCTTAATGAATTTATAGCCAAAGCCAAAAAAATGGAAAAGGGTGAAAAATTAGATCTATCCAGCGGGGAAGATTTATCGATAGCGATTATGAATCTAATTAGTTTAGAAGAGCACTTCTTTTTTACCTACGAAAAAACTGGTGATGAACAATATATGGAGCTTTTGTCACAAATAAGAGAAATGCGTAAATCAGCTCTAAAACAAATTATCAAAGAATATGAAGGAGAAGTGTGGTGTATTAGTAAACATTTACTAGCTGCATCAATGAGGTTTATGGAAGTGGGAACCAAGATGCAAACCAAAGGTGACTTAATAGCAGCCAAAGATATGTTTAAAAAATCATATGATTTATATAATTTGTTTTGGGGATTAAATTTGGGATTAGTTAGCAGTGATAAACTGCCTAGTAGTAAAAATAATAAAAATGACAGAAAAGATAATGAGGTTAGATTGTTGGCTGAATCAGATCCAGTAAAGGTTTCTGCTAAATCAAGCGTTTTTGACAAATTAGGCAGCTTTATTCAAAAAGCTATGGATTGCTGTAGGGAATAAAGTGGTGTAACAAATAAGTATTGTTCATCTGAGATTGATATATTAATATTCCTTCACTATGGGTATTAAAGAATTATCAATTGCGCTAAAAGAGGATTTGGGTCCTTATGTTGAAAATCCCCAACAAACCGAATGGTCTCAAGAATTGGGTGCTTTGTTAAGATTATTGCCTGATGGTTTTTTTGATGACAGCTTTTACTTAGATCCTGAGCAACATAAAGATATAATAGCTACCGCGGTACAGATATGGCCACAACTTACGGAATGTTTATAGAGGAGGATGTGTTTTAAGAAATTCAAACGCTTGGATATAGATCTCTTCCAATTCTTTATAATAAGGTTTGTCTTCAAAGTTGGACTTTAATGTAGTAGGTACTATATTTTTTACGATATTATATGCGTCTGAGAAGGAATTAGGAGAATTGCCATCCCGGTGCATAAAAGCTTCAATTTTATCCATTATTTCCAGTAAGGCAATAACAGTAAAATAACCTTTATTTTCAGCAATATAATTTGGGTTTGTATCTAGAGATTTTCGTAAACTGTCAGGGAAGACATTTTGGGTAAAATGATGGGAGCTGCCCAGCTCTGTTGCTTTATAAGCAGTGGGACAAGCTTTCATATCTGCTAACTCTTGCAACTGCTCGTTACATCTAATATGTGCTTCACTCCAGAACTGTTGCATAGTTGTTTTAGTTGGGGAAAATCCTAAATGCATTAGATAATTAATTTCATCATTGGGAATATCGTATTGATCTTCTGACTCGCCTGATAATTTGTAATGTAAATATACAGCTCTAACTATGGGTAGTTGGTTAAACTTAGGAGAACTTCCCTCTGAATTCGCATAAGGAAATCCTTTATTAAGAGCTTCTTGATGTTTTGCTGAAAAGAGATAGCTGTACAGTTTTCCTATAATTTTTCTACCCCCTATATCACTAAAGCCTCCCGTTTTACCTAAGTCTCCAACATAGATCATATATGGAAAAAGTGATATAAATTCAGCGTCTAGCTGGTTTCCAATTAAAAATTGATCAAACTCATCTTTATTATTTTCATACCATGCGACCATTTCTTGCTCACTTTTGAGATGATTAACGCCATTATCATTCATTTCAGCAAAACGTGGTAAGATTGCCCTATTGATTGAGGTTGGTATATTTTTAAAATGGTCTGGTTTTATACCTAAGCTTTCAAATGTTTGTGTATGTTCTGGTGTATAAACAGTCATATTATTTTGCGATTATATATGGCAAACATTTCATTATATTTTCATATCCCTTTTTGTGCAAGGAAGTGTCCATATTGCGGGTTTTTCTCAAGATCAAATAAATCACAGTTATGGCAAAATTATTTTGAGGCTCTAAAAGTCGAACTATTAAATTACAAAAGTGATCTAAAAGATACTTTTATAGACTCAATTTATATTGGCGGAGGAACTCCAACGCTGGTTCCAGCTGACAACATTTATCATTTATTAAAAACTTTAGAATCAAATTTCTGTATAAATAAAAATTGCGAAATTACTCTTGAGTGTAATCCAGAAAGTTTAACTAAAGATAAATTACTCACATATCAAAAATCAAATATTAACCGACTTAGTATTGGGATACAAACTACGAACAGACAGTTATTAAGAGAAATTGGTCGTAATTACACTTTTGAGACAGTCAAAGAAAAATATCAACTTGTTAGAAAATTGGGTTTTAATAACATTAACTTAGATTTAATATTTGGATTTCCCAAGCAAAGTCTAGAAAGTTTCGAAACAGACTTGCAAAACATTATTGAACTAAATCCAGAACATATTGCTTGTTATGGTTTGGAGTTAGATGAAAAATCTTATTGGGGTAGGTTAAATAATTTAGGTAAGTTTGAACCCGTATCAAATGAATTAAACCGCCAAATGTATCATATGGCAATTAAATTATTAAAAAAAGCTGGATATAAACACTACGAAATTTCCAATTGGGCAAAGTTAGGGTTTGAATGCCGGCATAATTATAGTTTTTGGCAATATCAGCCTTATATAGGAATCGGAGCAGGAGCTCATTCTTTTTGCCAGTTTAAACGTTGGTCAAACGTAGAAAATATTGAGCGATATATAGTTAACATTAACCGACATAGAATTAACAACAATAAAAAAATAACAACCAAAAAAGTTGACATTGACAAAGAAAAATTAATGCTGGGATTGCGATTAAGAGAGGGAATAGATCAAGATAAATTAACTTTAGAATTTGTTAAAAAATTTGATCCGTTTTTAACCGCGCTAATAAACGAAGGCTTACTTACAAAATCAGACAATACTATTTATTTGACAGAAAAAGGGTTGGATGTGGAAAATCAGGTAATTAAATACTTTTTTGATGCAATATAATTTAATACTAATCATTTATGTCTGAGATTATAAATTGAAAAAATATACTTCTAATTCAGGTAGGTTTATAATAAGTTGTTATGAGAGCTAATTATTTAAAACATTATTGCTTTAATAAATATACAATTTTTTAAAATTAAAATTGTATATGGTGCTTATAACATGTATGTCTATAAAAAAATCGGTAATTTCAGGATTTATTGTATCAATCGTAGCCTTTGGTTTGTTCAAAGTTATAACGACTAATAAAATCGTTTTTAAATTAAATGAATTAATTAAGACCATAAATCCTGTAGCAATATTAAATTCTAATTATAATCCAGTGTTTAGTATTAGAGAGAAAGAACTATTTGATTTAACAAATTCTGAAAGAAAAAGGGTTGGAATTGCTGTGTTATTGAGAAATACGAGTCTTAATAAAGCGGCAGAATTAAAAATAAATGACATGATTGCAAAGAACTATTGGTCACATATTGCTCCTGATGGTACAGATTCATGGATTTTTTTTCATAAAGTCGGCTATTCATATTTATATGCAGGAGAGAATCTTGCCAAAGACTATTCTAGTTCAAAATTAAATATGTACGATTGGATGAATAGTGAAAAACATAAGAGCAATATCTTAAATGAAAAATATACAGAAATTGGCATTGCTTCAAAAATGGGAAAGATTAACGGAGAAAATGTTTATATTATAGTTCAATTATTTGGAACACCGATGAGATCTATAAATGACACAAGTCCTTTAGCAAATGTAATTGATAGACAAACGGTTTTGGATTATTTGGAAAGTATAAAAATATCTAGAGAATCTTGGTTAACTAATAGCAATAAATATTCTAAAGATGATTTAAATTTTATTTTAGATAATTTCGACAATCGAATTCAAATTTGTAATCAAATTATTTATAATATAGATTTATCAAATGTATCAGATATTGAAAATTTAAGTCTATGGAATGAAGTAGTAAAATTAAGCAATGATGCTACGGAAAGAATTAAACAAATTACAATTGGGTGGGAAATGTAAATAGTTTGAAAGAAAAATTTGATTTATTTATTATTGGGTGAGAATATTCTTTGATAGCCTTGTTTCTCGTTAAGATTTTGAGCTTGAGGGAATTTCCGTCTACATGGTAAGAATTGGGCTAGTGAGATCCCCAATATGCCAAAAAGGGTACTTGCTGTATATAAGTTTATGTCTGATGGAGTAGGAAATTTACCATCTTTCCCAACTACTCCATAAAAGGCACTAATTAGTTGTTGTGATCTGCGAGTGTTTATGGCTACATATCCATGGGCGGAAACATTAGAAGTAGCTGGATATATGTAATTGTATCTTGCAACGAAATTACTTTCTGTAGCTACAGTAAAAACTCCACCATCACTTAAAGCTTATAGACTCCCATAAGTTTTGCTCCATTGACAGATACATTAAAAACTTCATTGTAATTTTTATATTCCTCACTGTCCCAGCGATAGTTGGTCACGTAATAATCGGCCTCGTTTATATTATCGGTAAAGTAGATTCGTTCTTTTTGATCGTTTGGTAGGGCATCTGCGTTATATTTTGCTACGCGCTGTTTTGTATATAAAACTATCTTATCACGCTTATCATGCGTAATTATATATTCTAGGCCTTGTTTAAAAGATAATCCCCAATAATCAAAATCAAAGTTTTTTTTAGCATTTTCATAATTTCCTACTAATTCGTTAAAGTAAACCTGCTGATTGGGGTGTGATTTGAGCATAAACCAAAATGTATTACCCATATTTAAAATTAATAAAACACACATTAATATTCTGAAAATAGATTTCTTAGCAAAATAATTCCACAAATATTGTATGCCTAAAAGAGCTAATATTATCATTCCCGGATAAATAAAATATAGATGACGCCAATCATCATATAAAATCGATCCTAAAATAATTACCATTAATAATGGTAAATAAACCCATAATAAGAATAAAAATGAAGTATGATTCTTCTTAAAATATATATAAGGATTTTTTATAATATTTAGCAAAATACCAATAGCCCCAATTATCGATGTTAGTAAATAAATAATAGGAGTAGTTATCCCAATCCAAGTTAAAACATAATACCTAGGTATTTCAGCAGAGCTTAAATAATGTCCGCCAAATAAAACAGTTTCAGGCCAAGGAAATTTGCTCATCCGTTGCCAAGCAGTTATAAGATGGGTTATTGGTTGTTGCCGTAGATAGGGCCAAAAAATAAATACCACAATTGACATAATAATCAGATAAACTACAGAATGAATAACTTTTACGCTAATTTCAGAACTGTTTTTTTCAGTTGGAGCAAAAAATAGAAAAGTAAGACTAAAAAAGGGAATTAGTAAACCGATAATCCTAACATCAATCAGAAATGCGGACGCAATAGCCAAAAACACAAGATTAATAATTTTACGCGATTGTAAATATTTTATTAGTAAATAAATACTAATAATAAATAGACTTAAAAATGGAATGTCTTTAGAGTTATAAAAACTTTGAGCAAAGATTCTAGGACTGAGAATAAGCATAGTACTACCCAAAAGACTAAACCAGTGATTATTAAAATGATTTTTGACTAATAAAAAGAAAAATACTACACCTACATAAAAAGTTAAAAAGGTGCAAAGATGACGCATTATATATAAATCATGAATATTATCCAAAAACCCTAAGTAACGCTCTGCAAGAACGAGCGGCATTTCTATAATCACTCCATAGTCTTTATCAATGTAATCAAATAGATAATCATCACCGCTAAATACATAGTTTACCGACACAATCCCGTTTATTCTACTAATAGGCTCATCCCATGAAATACCGTAATCTGATGCAATAATAAGACCAGATATAAGATAAGTAATAAAAAATAACGGAATAAGTATATTTTTTGATAATTTCAAATTTTTAAATATATTTAGCATAATATTGTTAAATTATTTAAAATGAATAATTTATATCTTTAGACTTAGAAATTAATTATAGCAATCTTTTATTAAGAATTTATTGTTTATAAAATGGAGATAAATGTAATTAATAGATTAGAAATTGTCAAAAAAATATGATTGAAAGGTAGAGAATCTAATAGTTATGAGTTAAGGGTGGGTGACGGGTTTCGATCCCGCTACCTCCGCTTCCACAGAGCGGCGCTCTACCAATTGAGCTACACCCACCATTTAGGAGGTAATTACAAAATAGTATTATAGCGATTTTCGTGCTAGAAGACAAAAGTTTTGTCCATTTAATATTGATAGTCTGGTTTGTCCTTTGGCAGCATAATAAAAAGTGTCAATTTCAAAGCCTGCTTGTTTAACTAAATTTAATAATTCTCCTGGGAAATATGCTTTGATAAAGCGGTTTATAGTACGGACAGTTTTGTTTCCGTCAGAAACATTATAAGGTATCCAGACATAACTTAAATTCCCATATTCTATCTTTTTAGCAATTTGTAAAAAGTGAGTTTTTAGAAAACGCCATTGCCACATATTCCATACTGATATGACTAAAAAACCTCCAGGAGCAGTGTGTTCATACATTTGTTGCAGAACAAAATGTTGTCTGGTCCGGTCTGGTATATGATGTAAAACTCCCAGACAAAAAAGGGCATCATATTGACCAATTTGATTCCAGCCTTCATCTAGAGTAATATCTCGGACAAAAAAACGTCTAGATGGGTATTTCTCTCTAGCTTTTTTAATTAGTTCACTAGAAAAATCAATTCCTAAATATTTCATTTTTTTATTGGATAATTCAGACAACAATCTTCCATTACCAGATCCAACATCCAAAACTTTCATTCCCGATTTTACCTTGGCGATAAAAGGTAAAATTTCCGTCCACAATGGTTTACTCCTCGTTTGGTTAAAATGAGCAGAAATGATATTATAATGGTCTTTGACTTGTTGAATCTGCTGATAATATGAAAGTGGCAAAAGAAAGCAAATTATGCCATATTGCGGTTAAACAATATACCATAAAGCGTATTATGAAAAATATTAAACTACGAGAATTATTGTATCATGAAATAGAAAAGCTTGATTTAACGCGCTGGGATCAAACTAAAAGGCGTTGGGCTAAAATACTGGGAACGATTCCTAAAAATAGTGAAGTCATGACTGCCTATCAAGAGTTGGTAGCAAACAGTAAATTAGCTCCTAATGAAGAGTTAGAAAATTCACTTAAAACTAGAAGTACGCGTACTATGTCTGGGGTTGCTCCATTTGCTGTTATGATGGGAGCTTTCAAGTGTCCAGGAAATTGTATTTACTGTATTCAAGAAAAAGGAATGCCCAAAAGTTATATGTCAGACGAGCCAGCTGCAGCTAGGGCTAAAAAACTAAATTTTGACCCATATAACCAAGTTAAGTCACGACTGGAACAATTTGAGATCACTGGTCATAATCCCCAAAAGTTGCAAATTATCATTATTGGTGGGACATTTTCTGCTTATCCAAAAGATTTTGCCAGTAATTTTATCAAAAGTATTTATGATGCCTGCAATAATAAAATAGCAAAAAATATAGAAGAGGCAATTGATATAAATGAAACTGCTCACTATCGAGTAGTTGGTATGAGTATAGAAACTAGACCTGATTGGATCACAGAAGATGAAATCGTTTTTTTAAGAAAACATGGTATAACCAAAGTTCAGTTAGGTGTGCAATCAATTGATGAAAAAGTATTAATAACAATCCAAAGAGGTCATAGTAATGACGAAATTGTTAAAGCCACAAAAATGCTTAGAAATGCTGGTTTTAAAATTAATTATCACTTAATGCCCAACTTGCCTGGGGCAACTCCAAAATCTGACATAAGTGGAATCAAAGAAATATTTGCTAATGAAAATTACAGGCCAGATACTCTTAAGATATACCCAACCATTGTTTTGCCAAATACAAAACTTTATGAAATGTATCAAAGAGAAGAATATAAACCATGGAGTGACGATATTTTGATGAATACTTTAGCTAAGATGAAACAATATGTTCCTAGGTATTGTCGGATTGATCGACTAGTCCGAGACATTACCAAAAAATGGACTATGGTGGGAACAAAACAAACAAATATGCGTGATGTAGTCAAAAGATATATGAAGCAAAATAAGCTTATTTGTAATTGTATTCGTTGCCGAGAAATTAAAGGCAATATTGAAAATGAAGAAATTAAATTACAAAAAATAGAATATAAAGCAAATGAAGGAAAAGAAGTTTTTATATCATATGAAAGTGAAAATTTTTTATATGCCATGTTGCGTTTGAGATTGGGAGAAATAAAAAGTCAAGCTAAAAATCTGTTTCCGATTTTAGAAAGAGCTGCTTTGATTAGAGAAGTTCAAAGTTTTGGTAAGCAAATACAAATTAGTACAAAATCAAAAGATTCGGCTCAACATCGAAGTTTTGGTAAAAAGCTTATTGCTGAAGCTGAAAAAATCGCTAAAGCAAATAACTTTACTAAAATAGCAATCATTTCTGGGGTAGGAGTAAGAGAGTATTATCAAAAATTAGGATATCGTTTGGAAGATACCTATATGATAAAAAATGTATGAGTAAAGAAATATTACCAGGTCTAGATTTCGTAGAAAAAAATCCAGAATTAATTATATTTGGAGTTCCTCAGCAGTTATTAGATAGATTGACGTTGTTAGACAGAAAGTGTCTTGTAATTGAGATGCCAGAACTACCAAGATACAGTACTGTTATTTTTAGCAATCCAAATTTAAGAAATAAAGCAAACAAAATATTAGACAGAGCTAATCATAATGATTTTTGGTAAAATATACACATATATGCCTTCATAGTTCAATGGATAGAACCACGGTCTTCGGAACCGTTGATGGGGGTTCGATTCCCTCTGGAGGCAC